>NZ_JALY01000138.1:17393-73155 GCF_002924615.1 Petrotoga halophila DSM 16923
CGGTAATTTGTGAGTAAGGAATAAACCTTTTGAAACATTTTATTAAAGATTCTTTTACTGCAAAACGACCCGCTGCATATTCTTTTTTTCTTTTTTGCCCTTTAAACGTATCGTATATTTCTTTTTCTTTTTGAGAGAGAATTTTTTGGACGTTTTTTTCGTTGATCCTGTCGACTTTTACGATGTCAACTCCTATTCCTCTGATCATTGATTAACAACCTCACATTCGCACCTGGTTCGATCTTTTGTAGAAAGCTTTCGACTTTTTGGTCATTTAAGTAAATTTCATAAGATTGAATTTCTTCCATGTTTATGGAAAGATGAGAAAATACATCTATTAATTGAACATCCTTTTTTACCTTTTTAATCGAGTAATTTGCTCCATTGCTCACTTCTTCTTCTATGTCAATTATTTTTCCATCATAGGATGCGATTATTTCTTCTTTGTTTAAATGAACCTCTTTCCCGTTTAAAAATACTTTCATCTTTTCGGTTTCGATATCCAAGAATTCTTTTATCTTAGGAAGCTTTACCGCCTTTGTTTTTAGAAGATCTCCATTTTTTATTTGATAATCTTTATCTAAGATTTCTTCGTCTTTCATGATAATCGTACCCACAGGGACTTCATATGGAAGGTTATTTATTGTGAAGAAAATTTTCTCGTTGTACTCTTTAAATACATCTTCTATTTTTGGAGGTGAAGTAAATATTTTATCTCCATCTTTGATCTCTTCTTCTAAGCTTTCTATTTTTTCACCATTTTTTATTACTACAGGATAAGTGGTTTTGGGTTCTCCATTTAAATAAAATTCAATGGGTTGAATCACGTCTTTCAATTTTAAATTGACAGGTTTTCCATTTTTAGGTTCTTCTATTTCAATGTGATCTCCTGGTTTAATGGGAGAATGTATATCCGCCGATACTCCGTTTACTGTTATTTTTGCCTTTTCGCCCATATTTCCCTTTTTTATCTGTAATTTTTCGTTCAGTTCGAAAGCTATCGCAGGGGAGGGCAGTCCAACCAATTTGTCTAGAGAATAACCTGATTGTAGTAACGCCTGTAAAACGTTCATGTCTTTACCTATGATTAACATATTTACATTTCTTCCGTTTATTTTAATGGTATTGAATACACTACCCTGTTTTTTCAGTGCGACATTTACTATACCTAAAGGGGTTATGTATTCACTACCTTCCATTCTTTTTGATTCAAAAATGATATTCTCCAAGTTTTTGGTAGTTTTTAAAGATACCCTTTCTTTGGAAAGTCCAAGTTTGCCGGCTAATTTTTCGGTGAAAGTTGGTACTTTTCCTCCACCACCTACTACCATCACAGCAACAGGAGGTTTCCCATTTAGATTTAATATTTCTTTAGCTATTTTATCCGTTATGGTGTCTATAACAGGGGTTATTATGTTAATTACTTCTTCTTTTCTTACAATTTGTGGATTATCCAGAATATCGTTGTATGTAATTTCATCGCTTTGAGATAATTGCCTTTTTATCTTTTCAGCAGTTTTGAAATCCACCAATAGTTGTTGAGAGATAGTGTCTGTTATCTCATCTCCAGCTAAAGGTACCATTCCATAGCCTGTTATTACCCCTTTATTTGATATGGATATGTCGCTTGTTCCTGCTCCTACATCCACCATCGCAACATTCAGGCTTCTCAAGTCCTCAGGCACAACTAAACTTGTTGCGGCTATCGGTTCCAATGTGACATGGATTGGTTTTAATCCAACTTTATCCAATACAGACATCATAGCTTCTACAACATTTTTTGGTAGATAAGCTGCCAAAACTTTTACTTTTGCTTGATTACCTCTTTGCCCTTCTAGATGTTTAATCCATTGATTATCAAGACTGTAGTATAATATGGAGTATCCTACACAGTACATTTCTTGGGAGTAGTTTAATTTTTCTGTAGACGCTTTGACGGCTTCGAGTTCCATCTTTTTGATTGTTTCACTGTCTAAATAACCATGAGTTGAAATATCAAGGCTGTATGAGCCAATTGAAGAGATAAGAAACCTACCAGCTATAGCGATGGCAACTTCGGAAAGATTGATGGAACTTTCCTCCTCCAGTGTTTTCTTTATTTTGAATACACCTTTTGCAACCTTGTTGACATCATGAATTTGTCCGTCAAGCATCGCTCTATTTTCGTGCTCAACTTCTGCAAAATGCTTGATTATTATATTTTCTGTTTCTTCATCATATTCTGCCAATGTCCCTACAAGAGTCCTTGTACCTATATCAAGTCCAAAGAGCATTTCCATTTCCCCCCATTATTTAAACTTCTATTACCGTCGCCCCTGTTCCCCCTTCTTCACTTCGAGCGATTTTGAAATCTTTGATTAGAGATGATTTTCTTAAATAATCCCAAATTCCCGTAGCTAGTTTCCCCGTTCCTTTTCCGTGTATTATCCTTCCCTCTTTTATTCCAGAACTTATTAAATCGGAAATAAATTTTTCTATTTCTGGTATAGCTTCATTTACTGAATAACCTCTAATATCTAATTCAGGGTTCATATTTTTCTTTTGATCTATTTTAACGTGAATCCTTTTCTCGTCATTTTTATCATTATCTGTGTTAACTATTGGTTCGATTTCCGTTGGATTATAAGTTATCTCTATCGGAGAACCATCAATCTGAACGGTTATCTTCGAGTTTGTAATCCTTTTTACTGTCCCTTCAATATTATTAGAGGTTTTTACTTTCATTCCAACTTTTATCTTAGACTTTTCGATTTTTCGCCCTTTTTGATTTTGAGATAACGCTTTTCTCATCTCTTCAAGTTGTGAAGCCATATTTTCAGATTCTTTTAGTTTTTTGCTGATTTCTTGTAAATCGATTTGATCTTTTTTTTGCTTAATTTCTTTTAATATGGTTTGAATCTGGTTTCTCATATTTTTTATCTGTTCTTTAAGTTGATACAACTCGGGTTCGAGACTTTCTATTTCTTTTTTCTTTAGTTTTTGTAGTTTTTCTTCGTACTCTTTTTTCATTTTATCGGTCTCTTTTTCTTTCTTCTTGATCCTTTCTAAACTTTCTTCGTATTCATTGTGAATAGAAGTTAATTTACTGAGTATTTTTTCACTTTGTGAAAATTCTTCATTGAGATTTATTTTACTTTCTTCTATTATTTGAGGGTCAATCCCCAATCTTTCTGCTATTTCAATGGCATGGGATGCTCCAGGTACGCCTACCATTAGTTTGTATGTAGGTTTAAGTGTTTCAATATCAAAAGACATAGAAGCGGCGAGTAGTTTTTCTTCTTCCAAAGAAAATGTTTTAATCTCAGACAGATGTGAAGTAGCAAATATTATTGGCCCTTTCATTAGCAGATATTTCAAAATAGCTTTGCTTAAGGCAGCTCCTTCAATAGGATCGGTTCCTGTTCCTAATTCATCTATCAATACAAGAGATTTTTCATTAACGTTTTCAAGTATATTTTTTAAGTTCAACAAATGGGCAGAAAAAGTACTTAGATTTTGAGATATATCTTGTTGGTCACCTATATCCGTGTATATTTCTTCTATAAAAGGTACTTCAGCCTTTAAAGCTAAGACTGGTAAACCAGAATGAGCCATAAAAAAGGCTAATCCAATTGATTTCAAAGAAACCGTTTTACCACCTGTGTTGGGACCCGTTATTATCATTCCGTTTCTATCCAGTTCTACATCTATGGGGACTATTTTTTCTTTTGGTATTAATGGATGTTTTAGTTCTTTGAGAAGTATCTTTTTATTTGCATGGGGTTGAGTGAATACTGCATTCATATCTTTGGCGTATCTTGCTTTCGCTATATTGCCGTCTATATATTCTATTATTTCTATATTTTTTTCTATTTTAAATTTGTTTTTTTGAAGTTCAAAGGTCAAATTTGAAAGTATCCTATTGATTTCGTTCTTCTCTTGTGAGAATAAATCTGTAAGCTTTTCATTTAGTTCTATAATGGTATCTGGTTCTACGAACAAAGTAGCACCGGAATCGGATCTTCCTACGGTAATACCCTTTATGACATTTCTATTTTCACTCTTTAACGCTATGCATAATCTTCCGTTTCTTTCCACAGGCTGGTCTAAAGAAAGGTATTTAATATACTTACTTTTTATCTTGTTGAATTCTATATTTAATTGACGTTTTACCGTGTCTATGCCGTTCCTTATTCTTTTTAATTCGATTGAGGCGTTATCTTTAATTTCTCCTTCAGGAGTAAAAACTTTAAAGATCTGATCTTTTAACTCAAGTAGAGGTTTGTACTCTGATAACTTTTCAGTGAGTAAATCATTTATACCGCTGTAATGTTTGTGGATGGCATAACCGTCTTCCAAAAACTCTCCAATCTTTCTGAATTCTCTCCCTTCAACACTTTCTTTGTTGCCGATCTTTTCCATTATCGAAGGGATATAACTTAAACCATACAAATCCTTTAATGTACCTTTAATCGCCATATCAAAAAAAACTCGAGAAATGTTCACTTCTCGGTCTAATTCTGTTAGATCTTTGTACATTTTTACATTTTTTAAAAAGTACCCTTTCCCATAATCGGTATGACTATAGGTTGAAATTAAATTTAATATTTTTTCGATTTCCAAATCCTTGTAGGTTTTTTCTAAAATTTAAAACTCACTCCCAACGAGATTGGTAGATAATTAACGGTCAGGCTTTCTTCTTCGTAGTATCGGGTCTCGTAACCAACAGACAGAGATAAATTGTTGTAGCTGATACCTCCATTAATAAGTATTTCCGTTTTAAAGGTTTTAAAATAATCTTCCGTGTGTACGCCTCCGAAGGCGGTTACCAAAAAATCTAAATTGCCAATTATATTGGTTGTATATTTCATATTCAAACCGAGAGAAATTCCAACATCTTCTACACTTTCCAAACTATCTAATAAATTGTAATTGTAGAAAAATCCCAAATAGGGGCCATAAGAAATTTCTTCACCATCTTCGGTTGGAATTAAAAAAGAAATCCTTCCCCCAGTGTAATCTAAACTCTGTTGAGTGTTTGTATCGCCTGTTGAATTAAGAGTGTAGGAATAGGAAGGGGTTATTAATAACTCAAAAGCATACGTGACAGTAGTTATGATAAAGAATATGGAAAGTACTAAAAAAAGTTTATTTTTTATCATTTTTTAATCTCCCTTTTTTTAGATGATTGTGTTTTAACGCCACCGATAATTTTTTCAAAGTTTTCTTTTATTGCTTTTATAGAAAGACCGCATTCGTCTAATTGTTCTTCTCTTGTTGCATGAGAAACAAACTCGTCTTTCACACCAAACGAGTAAATTTTCTTATTTCTCAGTTTGAATATCTCTTCGTTGAAACCACCTTTCAAACTTCCCTCTTCATAAACAAAAATGTATTCAGCCCTTTGTTCTAATATTTCCAAAAAGTATTCATTTAAAGGTTTGACGCTTCGTACCCCAATTATATTAACGTCATAACCTTTGAGTGCTTCATAAACATTTTGAGAGATAGTTCCAACGGCAAGAATATATATTCCAGAATCAGCCATTTTTAGATACTTCCATTCACCATCTACTATTTGAAGATTGTCGAGTATATTCTTTATTTCTATCGTTTCCCCGTCTCTTGGAAATCTAATAAATCTAGGTTTCTTCAAACCTTTTATCACAGAAGTATAAATCATATTAGCTAAATCTTGGGCGTTCAACGGGGTCCAGATTTCAACATTTGGAATTAACCTCGTATATGCTATATCAAAAACCCCATGATGAGTTGGACCATCTTCTCCAACCAAACCAGCTCTATCTAACAAAAACAAAACAGGTATCTTTTGTAAGGCTACATCATGAATAAGTGAGTCAAATGCTCTTTGCATGAAAGTCGAGTAAATATCAACAACCGGCAAAACTCCCCCTAAAGATAGAGCAGACGCCGTAGTGACTATACTTGGTTCCGTGATACCCATATCAATGACTTTGTCAGGACATATTTCTTGAAGGATATTTAAGCCAGTTCCATCGGCCATGGCTCCCGTAAATGCTAAAAATTCATAATCTTTTAAGTGGGATAACGTATGTCCAACAATTTTACTGTAAGAAACCTTGTTCGGTTCCTTTTTTGATACGCCATGATATTTGGTAGGAGATTTTTCAGTTTCTTCGAAACCTTTACCTTTGGTAGTGACAACATGCAGTATTACAGACTTCTCATCATAATCTTTAATGAATCCCAAAAACTCTTCCATTTTTTTGATATCATGTCCATCGACAGGTCCATAATATTTGATTCCTAACTCTTCAAATAGTGAAGCTGGGGTATCATAAATAGAGAATTTTAAAGCGTTTCTCACTTTCTTTAAAACTGATTCTACATCCTTACCTAAGGAAGAATCTTCTAAAGAACTCTTTAAAATTTCTTTTGCTTGGGTATATTCTCTTTTTATTCTAAAATTATTCAACAATTGGGAAATCGTTCCTACATTTTTCGAAATAGCCATGTTGTTATCGTTTAGAACTATTTTAACTTTTGCATCTTGATAGCTCAACTGATTTAACGATTCAAGAGACATTCCAGAACCTAAGGCTCCATCTCCAATAACAGCAACTATATTTCTTTTCCTATTTTTTATTTTATCAGATAGTGCATAACCTAGGGAAGCTGCTATAGAGGTCCCTGCATGCCCGGCACCGAATCTATCAGCTTGTGATTCGTAGATATTTGTGTATCCACTTAATCCACCTTTTTCACGTATGGTTTTGAAATCTTTCCAACGACCCGTCAAAAGTTTATGTACATAAGATTGATGACTGGTATCCCAAATAATAACGTCTTCTATGGGGTCAAATATCCTGTACAATGCGATTGTTAATTCCACAACACCTAAATTCGAAGCAAGATGACCATTGTTGTTGTATACAACGTTGAAAATATACTTTCGAATTTCTTGAGCTATTTCTTCTAATTCCTTGTAACTCATATTCTTAAGTGCTTTATACAGAGGAGTATTTAGTGATGACATACATTCCGTATAGATTTTTAGTTACTCAAAATCTATACTTCCCCCCCTTTCAATTTTTGTGACTCTACATAATCGATGCTTGCGAACGTGCGATCTTATCCATAATACCGTTAACAAAAGCGGCGGCTTTTTGTGTCGCATAAGTTTTGGTTAACTCCGTTGATTCATTTAATATTACTTTGACGGGTATATCTTTTTTGTTTATTAACTCATAGATAAAGATCCTCATCACAGTTTTTTCGATGTTTCCTATTCTTTCTATGGGCCAATCTTTTGAGTATTTTTTAATTAACTCATCATACTCATTTCTATTTTTATAAATATTTTCAATGTATTGTTTAGCTTCCAAGTAATAACTTTCTTCCAAATGCGCTTTTTCGTTTAATTTTTCAAAAGTGAATAATATATTGTCTAACTTAACATCCTTTATTGATAGTTGGAAAAGACTTTCAAAAATTAGCTTTCTCATCATCCTTTTTTTTGATATGTTTTCATTCATTCTTGTCCTTTTGCTCTTCATCCTCCTTTTCTTCACTTTCAAGGGGTTCTTCATTTTCTAAGGGTTCTTCTTCTATTTCTTCGTATTCTTCTTCCAACTCTTCGGGTTTTACAAGATTTTCAATGGACACGTCAATGTTTGATATATAGACCTCTGCAATTCTTTCAAGATCGTCTTTAACGGCTTTTTGAATATTTTTAGAAAATTCAACGATGTTTTCACCGTATTTAGCAGGTACCTTTAACGAAACACTAACACTGGAATCATCATTAATTATAATCTTGATACTCTTTTGCAATTCTTTTTGAATTTTCTCGTTATAGACCTTTTGTTCTTTCAGATAACCTTCTACACTTTTGTAAACTAAATCTTTTAACACATTTTCTGAAATGCTTATTTCTCCGAAATCATTTTCTTCGTTCAAAGGCATTGTTTTTCCCTCCTTAGGATTAATATTTTACCTATTTTGTAATTATATCATAAATTAAAACATTTTTAACTGATTTTCATGTGATTCATATTTTTTCTTATTAATATTTTTAATTCTCTTCAATCTGCTTTCCAAGTCAACTCTATTTGACAATTGAGTTAGTATTTCTTTTGATCTTTCAATTATTTCTAGGGGAAATCCTGCCAATCTTGCTATCTCTATACCGTAACTGTTGTCACTGGTGCCATCTTCAATTTTGTGTAAAAATATAACCCCATCCATAGTTTCTACAACTTTTATTCTTTTTGCAGCAACTTCTTCGTATATATGCGACATATAAGTTAACTCGGTATAATGGGTAGCAAAGATTGTATTGCATCTTTTAACTTGAAATAAATATTCTGAGATTGCCCATGCAACAGAAATCCCATCTAACGTACTCGTCCCTCTCCCAACTTCATCAAGGAGCACAAGACTGTTATCCGTTGCTTTATTCAATATAGTTGAAACCTCTAGCATCTCAACTAAAAAGGTTGATTTTCCGCTAACGATATCGTCCCTCGCTCCGATTCTTGTAAATATACCGTCATAAATTGGGATTTCAGCCTTTTCAGCGGGCACAAAGCAACCAATTTGTGCCATCACACTTATAAGCCCTATTTGCCTTATAAAAGTCGATTTTCCACTCATATTAGGGCCTGTCAAGATTATATAAAATTTGTCTTCGCTTAAATTTAAGTCGTTAGGAGTAAACTCATCAACAAATCTTTCCACCACCGGATGTCTTGCGTTGATTATCTTTATTTCTTTGGAATTTTGCACAAAAGTTGGTCTTTTGTAATTGTAAACTCTACTAACCTCTGCGAAAGATCTAAAAACATCCAATTCAGCGATCTTATTGGAAAGTTTTTCTATTTTATCTACATATTGACTTAGATGTGTTAATACCTTATCGTAAATATCTTTTTCAATAACCTTTATTTTTTCTTCTGATAAAGCTAAGCGCTGTTCAACTTCTTCTAATTCTTTTATTGTGTACCTTTCCGTATTAACTAACGTTTGTTTCCTTACGTAATTATCGGGAACTTTAGAGGATTGCGCTTTTGAAACTTCTATATAGAAACCATAGATCTTATTCCTTCCAACTTTCAAACTGCTAATCTTAGTTTTTTCTTTCTCCCTCTTTTCAATACCTTTCAAAACGTTATCTAAGTTATTAAATATGTTTCTGTATTCATCTAACTCTTCTGAAACACCTTCTTTAATTACTTTTCCGCTACCAGGAGCAAGAGATGGTTCTTCGATAATGGTATTTTCGATAAAATTTTTAACTTCTTTAAGTAAATCTATACCATCAAAAAAATCAGACAATCCTGGATTTGAAGTTAAAGATTCGATTATATAGGGAATAACTTCCAAAGAATCCTTTAAGGCTATAAGGTCTTTTGGGGTTGCCTTCATCAAAGAAATCCTGGAAGAGATCCTTTCGAGATCTTTTACAGATGACAAATATTCTTTTAGTTCTTCTAATAAAAGAGGATCTTCAACTAAATGTTCGACTTTGTTTAACCTTTCTTCTATATTTTCTTTATCGGTGAGAGGAGTAAGGATGAACTCTCTTAATTTTCTATTCCCCATACTGGTTTTTGTGAATTTTAGAATATCGTAAAGAGTTTTCCCTTTGTTTGAATTTGTAGGAAGAATTCCAAGATTTTCTATAGTGTTGGAATCTAAAAACATGTAGTTTTTCGTCTTAAATCGTTTCGGAAGTTTCATGTGTTTAATCTTTGAAAATTGTGTGACTTCTAAGTACTTTAAAACAGCATCAGCTACTTTTAATTCTCCATCATCGTAATCCAAATGATCAAAACTTAAAACTTCGTACGTTTCTTTCAAATGGTCTTTAAAATTGTTTGAAAAATACCATTCGTCCAATATTTCTACATAAATCTCATTGGTTGAGTTTTTTATCTTTTTTGATAATGGTTCAAGTTCTTTAGATAGCAAAATCTGTACCAACCCAAATGAAGAGATAAAGTCTAATAGTTCATCCTCTTTGAAATCAAATGTGTCTAAATAGAAGTCACCGGTTGAAAAATCAAAAATAGCTATTTTATACAAATTCCCATGGTTGGTGATCAAGGCGGTAAATCTGTTACTTTCTTCCAACATACCTTCATCTATGATGGTACCAGGTGTCAGTATTCTAGTTACTTTTCTATCAACTATACCTTTTGAGCTTTGAGGATCCTCCATTTGTTCACATATAGCTACTTTATACCCAGCATCTAAAAGCCTTTTTAAATAGTTGTTCAAGGCATGGTATGGAATTCCTGCCATAGGATGACCATTTCTTTTCGTTAAGACAATTTGCAATATTTCACTGACTTTTTTAGCATCTTCAAAAAAGGTTTCATAAAAATCTCCGAGTCTAAAAAGTAAAATAGAGTCTTTATATTCTTCCTTTATTTTTAGATATTGCTTTATCATCGGAGTTAAATCACTCATAATTGACCCTCCTCATATTCTTTGAGGCCTTGTTACTTTTTTAAAATCTAAATCTTGTTTTTCAAATTGGTTTATTGCTAATATAAAAGCTTTTTTTAATCAAAAGAAGGACGCATTGTTTCTGGCGCCCTCTTTTGATTTGAAATATTGATAAAATTTGGTTGATGTTATTCAGTCATTGTTTCATTATTTTTTGTTGTTTTCTTTAGTGGCTTCACTCTTCGTTGTTATTACTTTATCTATAAGACCATAGTTTAAAGCTTCTTGCGCGTTCATAAAAAAGTCTCTCTCGGTATCTTTTTCTATTTTTTCTAAAGATTGTCCAGTATGTTTACTAAGTATGTTGTTTAGGTCATCTTTTAATCTTAAAATTTCTCTAGCGTGGATTTGTATATCCATCGCTGTTCCTTCGGCGCCACCCCATGGTTGATGTATCATTATTCTTGAATAAGGTAAAGAATACCTTTTACCTTTTGTCCCAGCGGCCAACAAAACAGCTCCCATAGAAGCAGCCTGACCTATACATATAGTTGAAATATCCGGTTTAACATACTGCATTGTATCGTATATGCCTAATCCTGCGGTTACAGAACCTCCAGGAGAGTTTATGTATAAAAAAATATCTTTGTCTGGATCTTGAGATTCTAAAAAGAGTAACTGGGCAACTATTAGATTAGCTACATCATCGTTTATCGGTGTTCCTAAAAAAACTATTCTATCTTTCAACAATCTAGAATAGATATCATAAGCCCTTTCGTATCTTCCTTCAGTTTCTATAACTACCGGCATAGGTATTGCCATAATTTATCGCCTTCCTTTCTTGATCTTTTCTATAATTTTTTTGGCTTCGAGTGTAGATAACACTATTTGACCACTATCCATATAAATAATTGATTTGACCGCTTTGCCATATGAAGCGTCAATCAAACTGACTGAAGCACTTAATGGAGGTGGCAAATTTTCTAACTCGTTTTCATCTCCAAATTGAGTAACTACATCTATTCCTTGATAGATCTTTTTTATTCTACCAAATTGAACAAAAGAATCGGGCACCACAGAATGAATCCTCTCCGTAGGCACAAAAACACCTTTTCCAACCGCTATAAACATTATTATCCATCGTCCTCTTTTAAATGTTCTTTACTGCTATTATTATACACAATAAATATTATTTTTTGATTAAATTAACATTAATCGATACCAGCCGACTCGCTTAATTGACTCTTTATTTTTTCGTATTTTTCATCAATTTGTGCTTTTTCTTCCTTTAAATTGACTAATTTTTCTCTTGCGTAGGTAAGTATATCTAACGCTTTTTTGTAAATTTCAAGGGCATTTTCAACGTCCAATTCGTCTTGTTTTTCATTTTGAAAGTAATCGTTGATACGTTCCAAGAGTTCTAATTGTTCTTTGAAACTTAAGTTTTTAATTTCTTCTTCACTGAGTTTAATTATTTCTTCCATCCTTCTTTATTCACCTCTTTCATTGAATTTCTTCTTGCTTTTAGAAACTTTAACCATGTTTAGCGCCCCTGCGCCCCGCAGCCCGCCCATCTAAAGTTATCACCATTTTTGAATCTTTTCGATGCTCGAATCTGCTTCCCCATCTTTAAATATTAATTTAACCTCATCTTTTCTTTGTAATTTTTCAACACTATCAATGATCTCTTCACCTTTTTTTACCAAAACTCCGTTATTTAAAAAAGCAGCAAAAGGACTCGACTTAGTAAGTTCTTGAAAAGTACTAAATAAAATTCTTTCTGATATTTCGAACTTACTTTTCAACTCAGAAATAATTTCATTCGTTGTACTTATTATATCCTGATTGTAAGTTTTGATGCTATATTCTATAAACCTTTGAATAGAGACTAATTTGTTTAGAGAGATTGATTTTTCACTACTTTCAATCATTTGGTTGATCTTTCTATTAATGCTAAGTTGATCCTCGTCCAAAGTTCTGAACAAATTTATTAATTCTCTACCGAGGTAATATTTAATATTGTTAATTGTATTGAAAGAAAGTAAGTTCTCCATCTGGGAATAAATATTGGTAAAAGAATAGGTTATATTTTTTTCTAAATTCTCTAAAGTATCCGTGAAATAGTTAATTTGATTGACTATATCTCTCGATACTTCCGTTGGTGTTGAATAGTTTTTCCAACTAACAAAATCAGGGATAGTAGAATCTTGTTCGTGACCTATTCCTGTAAGAACAGGGATCTTTCGGCTAAACTTTGCTATAAGGGAACCAAGTTCAAAATCATCAAAATACATCAGGTCGCTTTTTGAACCGCCCCCTCTGATTATCACAACTACATTATAATCAATACCCGATTTTAAAATGGCGAACAGAGCTTTTTTGATCCCAGGTACCGTTTCTGCTCCCTGCATAGGAGCAGGATATAAATGTACAATAGGAATGAACCTAGAATGATTAATGTTTTTTTGAAAATCCCCAAAACCTGCAGCGGTTGGTGAAGTAATAACGGCTATCTTTTTTATTGGATCAAGTTCTATTAGTTCATGTTCCACTTTTCTTAGAAGATTGCTCTTTTCCAACTTTTCCAATATTTCTTTTTTCTTCTTTTCTATTTCAGAAGCGCCTAAAGGTATTATTGATGAACCAGATACTACATACTTAGCTTCTCTTTTCCAAAAGTTAACAATGCCCTGAAACTTCCACCTTTTATTGAGAAGTTCTCTTTCGTTATCAACACTACAATGTTCAAATACATATGGAACAGTAGATTGACTGAAAATTATAGTTATAGAATAATTTGAACTTCTCACTCTTTGAGAAAGTTCAATGTAGAGGTCCCCTCTTTTACTGTATTTTGCATGAGTGACATCTCCGATAACCTCGATTTCTTGCCTGTAAAGAGGAGAACTGGTGAATATACTGTTCAAATATTCTATCAACTCTTGTATGCTTTCAAACTTAAATTCTTCTTGCTGGGGAAATAACAACGGTCAGCTCTCCTTTCACTTGATCTTTGGACTCAAAAAATTTAATCCCTTCAGAAATTTTCCCTTTAAAAAATTCTTGGTAAAGCTTCGTAATCTCTCTCGCAACAAACACTTCTATCTCTCCAAAATTATCCAAAATCTCTTGTAAGGTCTTTATTATTCTATTTGGAGATTCAAAAAAAACTATTGGATATTTGAACTCTTTTATCTCTCTCAAAAGTCTTCTCAATTTTTTATCTCGAGGTAAAAAACCTAAGAATAAAAACTTGGAAGCAGGGAATCCACTTACAGCTAAAGCAGAAGTCAATGCAGAAGGGCCTGGCACCAGGTCTATTTTAATACTATTTTCCCAACACCTTTGTACCAAGTTAAAGCCAGGGTCCGCCAAAACAGGCATCCCCGCATCTGACACTAAGGCTGTTATATTATGACTTTCGATCAAAGATAGAACTGTGTCCATAATCTTTTCTGAGTTTGTCTCGTTGAAAGTGAATAACTCCTTTTTTCCAAGTTCAAAATGGTTTATCAATTTCAAGGTAACCCTCTTGTCCTCGGTGAGTATCAAGTCAGCTTCTTTCAACGTTTTTAAGGCTCTTAACGTAATATCTTCAAAATTACCTATGGGTGTGCCAACTAGAATTAATTTCCCCATTTTGATTTTTCACATCCTGACAAGTTTGTTTATGTCGCATTCATGTTCCCCTGCAAAGTCGGAATTGTTGTATCCATCTAAATAAGTTAAGTCTTTCAATTTCCAGAAAATGTCGCCTAAAAAATCCATCAAGAACTTCGTTAAATCAACCTTCTTTTCCTTTTCTTCTATTTCTAGAAGATACATAATCTTCGAAAATTCCTTTTTGTATCTTATACAATTATCAGGGTTCAACAACTCGTCTACTACTATTTCCGGGTCTTTATTTAAAAGATATCTTTTTTTCATTACCATCCTTTGACTTTTTAAATTATCAAAGTCGATTTCTTTTTCGTTTAGAAAGTCTTCTTCCTCTTCTCTTAATCCCTTTGTTATTTCCTTTTTAAAATTTGAAGTCCACACTTTTTCTCCCTTTTTAATCTCTAACCGCGTTCTCAAACCATTTTTATCGTACCATTGAAGTATAAGCCATTCATCAAAGGCAAGTGAGACTAACTTTTTAAATAGATATATATCAGGAATTCTATACTTTCTCTCATTCTCATATTTCAATGCAATCTCCTCTTTACTTAACTTGTAATTATATATATAATTATACCATATAACGCCATTTTCTTTTAAAATACTATCTTTGGAAACCCTGAAACCTTCTTTAATCCATATTTCCAGAATTAAAAAATTTTTAAAATACCTCCATCATTCTAAGTTGCATACATTCTGATTTAGCTCCCCTTCGCCCAAACGTTAAGGGATAAACCCCTTAAGATCCCCAAGTTCAAAATCATAGTTTATTATGAAAAAGCTTTTTGCACAACTCAGCAAAAGTGCTCCGCCCTGTAACCCTTTTAAAATCAGAATCTTATTTTTGAAAATCTTTTTATTTCTAAAGTGTTTATTTTGAAAAACAGATTAGATCATAATAAATATCCGTAAAAATATTGGTTAGCTCATAAAAAAGAGAAATTTCATAAATATTTTACTTTTATGAAAATAAGAAACTTGACAAAACCAAAATAACTCATTATAATTGACACGAATTTTATCAATGACCAACGTTCGGAAAATGATAAATAATGGCTAAGGAGGTAAACAAATATGACAAAGGATGAGTTGTTCGAAAAAGTAAAAGAAATAATCGTAGATACATTGAGTGTCGACGAGGACGAAGTTACATTGGATGCCTCATTTACCGATGATTTAGATGCGGATTCTTTAGAGTTAGTGGATTTAACCATGGCTTTTGAATCCGAATTCGGGGTAACAATAGAGGATGAAGAGTTAGAAAAAATCAAAACCGTTGAAACTGCGGTTAATTTATTAACTGAAAAATTGAACATTGACGATGAGGATTGATTCAATCATAAAAAGAGGGGAGCTTTCGCTCCCCCTTGTTTTTTAAAATATGGTAATTTTTTCTTAAAAAAGAGGTGAAATAAAATAATGGCTGAAAAATACATTATAGTAACCGGAGGAGTACTCAGCGGTATAGGTAAAGGAGTTGTTTCTGCTTCAATAGGAAGACTTTTAAAAGAGCTGGGATTAACCGTCAATTCATTGAAAATAGATCCTTATCTGAATGTAGATGCTGGAACTATGAACCCCAACCAACATGGAGAAGTTTTTGTAACAGAAGATGGCTACGAAGCGGATCTTGATTTAGGCCATTACGAGAGATTTTTGGGGATAGAAATGAAGAGTTTCAACAATATGACAGCAGGCCAAGTGTATAAATATGTTATCGAAAAAGAAAGAGAAGGAAAGTATTTAGGAGCTACCGTTCAGATGGTGCCTCACGTTACTGAAAGGGTAAAAGAAAGGATCGAAGAGATAGACACTGAAGTCTTGCTCATTGAAATAGGGGGTACTGTTGGCGATATTGAAGGTGAAATATTTTTAGAGGCTGTAAGAGAGCTATCCTTTGAAAAAGGTCGAGAAAATTTTATGTTCATACACGTAACTTTTGTTCCTTATTTACATGTTACCAACGAGTTTAAAACTAAGCCAACTCAGCAATCCGTTCAACTTTTAAGAAGAATAGGAATCCAACCAGATATGCTTTTGGTAAGAACGGAAAAAGAGATAGACCTTTCCAGCCTTGAAAAAGTAGCTTTGTTCGGAGGCGTTCCTTTAGACTATGTTGTAAACCTTCCGGATTTAGCAAACGTTTATGAAGTTCCTCAAATTCTTTATGAAAAGAATATTCATTCGCTTATTTCAAGTAAATTGAATTTGGAAATATCAAAAGAAGTTGAAGAATTGAGCTGGAAATGTCCTAAAACATTTAAAAACTTAAAAATTGCTATGATTTGCAAGTATTTAGGTACCGATGATGCCTACAAGAGTATAATGGAAAGTGTTTTTTTAAGTGGTGCAAAAAGGCCTGATCTAATCAACTCTGAAGAGCTAGAAGAAATGAGCGAAGAGGAAATCAAAATACTTTTAAGTAAATATGAAGGTATAATTATCCCAGGCGGCTTTGGAGCAAGAGGAACAGAAGGAAAAATAAAAGCTATAAAGTATGCTCGTGAAAATAATGTTCCTCTTCTTGGGATTTGTCTGGGTATGCAACTAATGGTCATTGAGTATGCCAGAAATGTTTTCGGCTACAAAGAAGCTAATTCTACAGAATTCGACGAAAATACTCCTTATCCTGTTATCGATTTGATGGAAGAACAAAAAAAGATGTTGAATTTGGGTGGTACCATGAGACTAGGCGCTCAAAATATTGAAATACTTCCAAACACGAAACTTCACGAAATTTATGGAGGAAAAAATTCTGTCTTTGAAAGGCATAGACACCGTTATGAAGTCAATTACAAAGAGTTCGACAACATGTTTGAAAAAGGGAAAAATACTCCTAATAAACTTTCTATTTCCGCCATGACAGATTTCGTTGAAGCCATTGAACTGAGTTCTCATCCTTTTTATATTGGTATTCAATACCATCCGGAATTTAAAACAAAAGTTGGAGATCCGCATCCTATCTTTAAAGCATTTATTGAAGCGATTGAACAAAATAAGTGAAAAGGGGGAAAACAAATGACTTTTTATGAATTGTATTTACGTTCTTTTTATGATTCAAATGGTGACGGCCTAGGAGATTTACAGGGATTAAAACAAAAATTGGATTACCTGTGTGATTTGGGAATAGATCATGTCTGGCTGCTACCAATTATGAAATCTCCGGCCTTTCACGGTTATACAGTCTCCAATTTTTTCGAGGTTAATCCTGTTTATGGGGATCTAAAAAATTTAAGAGAGACATTACAGGAAGGACACAAAAAAGGTATCAAATTTATCCTTGATCTTCCTATTAATCACGTTGCAGTTACATCAGAATGGTTTCAACGCGCACTTAAGGGAGAAGAACCGTACAAAAATTGGTTTATTTGGGCCAACGAGAAGGCTGATTTACAAGAAAAAAGACATTGGGACGAAAGTAAAATCTGGCAAAAGATAGGTGACAGATATTTTTATGGCATTTTCGGTCCTGCCTCGCCTGACCTTAATTTTGAAAGCAAAGAATTATGGGACGAGATAAAAAGAATTTTTAAATTCTGGTTAGACAATGGTTTTGATGGTTTTAGATTGGATGCCGCAAAAC
This sequence comes from Petrotoga halophila DSM 16923, assembly GCF_002924615.1. Lineage (NCBI taxonomy): Bacteria > Thermotogati > Thermotogota > Thermotogae > Petrotogales > Petrotogaceae > Petrotoga > Petrotoga halophila. Next base: position 35,050 of record NZ_JALY01000138.1, read on the forward strand.
ATATTTTTGATTTTGACATTGAAAAGATGAGGTTCCATTACCAACATGAAAAAAATATCGAATTCTGGAAAGAGATGGTTAGCTATATAAAATCCATAAAAAACGATGCCTTAGTTATAAGTGAGGTATGGGATGCACCGGAAATAGTAAGAAAGTACGAAGGAATATTCGATATAGGCTTTAACTTCCCACTTGCGGAGGATCTAAAGATGACATTAAAAAATGAGTCACCTCAGGAACTTGTAGAAACATTGAAAAAATGTATGACGGAATACCTCCCCGACGGTGAAGTTCTATCTATTTCAGGTAATTTTTTAACTAATCACGATATGACAAGAATTCTGTCTGACTTAAAGGATGAAAAGAAAGTGAAGTTGGGCTTTTCAATTCTTTACACACTTCCTGGCATTCCTTTTATCTATTATGGTGAGGAAACTGGAATGAAAGGTATTCCGCAAGATGTTAATTTTACAGAAGACAGTCAAGAACCATTTCACTGGTATGAAAATGGTTTTGGGCCTGGTCAAACAGAATGGAAAGGCTATAAATTCAACCCTCCATATTCAGGTGAATCTGTCGAAGAACAGATAAACCAAAAAAATTCCATTTTAAACACCATAAAAGATTTGATTCGATTTAGGAAGTCTAACCCCTGGATCGATGATGCACGAATTGAGATTTTGAATTTTGACCAAAATATGGTAAAATTAAGGTGTTATAGTCAATTAAATGAATTTATAGCTTATTATAACCTAAAATCTTCCAAATGCTCCGTTTTGCTTGAAAATGGAGAAGAAATATTGTCTATTGGAAACAACGAAACTGCCCAAGGTTATGTTGAACTTTCACCTTACGGTGTTTATGTAATGAAGAAAAGTTGAAGGGATTGTGGGGGTTCATTAGAGAGGTGATACAAAAATGCATAAAAAAAGATATTCAGTTATTTTAATACTATTAACATTTTCACTGACCATGTTCTCTATATCCCCTTATGTAAACGTTAACAGTCAAGATGATGTCAAAGAAGAAATAACGATCAAAACAGTTTTATTCGATTTTATTTCTTCACAATACAAACTCGCAGTTGGAAAGGATATGCCGCAAGACAGATTGCACTTGCTTGTTTCATCTATTATGGAGGCCTCAAAAATCTTTGAAATATCTCCGTTGATGATCGCGGCAATAATAGACACAGAAACAAATTTCAAAAATATTATTGGTCCTTACGGAGAAGTGGGTTATATGCAGATCAGGCCAACAACTGCACAGTTTGTAGTAAACAAATATTCTGAACTTTTTGAAAGCTTGAACTATATTGAAACAAATTTAGATTGGATCGAAGATAGGCTTTTAGTAGATCCAAGGTACAACATACTAGTTGGTACAGCCTATTTGAAGTATTTGATGGAGACTCATGGTGATACTTACAAAGCCATAGGTTGGTACAATGGTGGTGGAAATGATTATTACGCGAATAAAGTAGTTTATAAAATAAACAGGATTGCCATTAAATATCCAGTTATTTAAGAAAACTATTTGTTTTTTATTCAGAAAAGTCTTAGTCGTTTGACATTGTTGCAAAAATATGATAAAATTTTGTTAGTTAATTTAATTATACGTAATAAACGGGGTAAATATTATGTCTAATTTTAAGACGAACATCGACTCAACAACACTGTTAAATTTAAATATTCATCATCATACATGGCGTGGCCGAGTTAACACATGCCATGTATGTTGTTGTATATAAATCACTTCATACAAGGCTAAAAGTAACCGGTCACGATCAATCGTGACCGGTTATTTTATTTTTAAAATATAAACGAAAGGGGTTTAAAATGAAAAAAGATATCTTTGCAGAATCTCAGAAATTATCAAATATTGTAAGCAAAATCAGAAGTGTACTAATTAAACACGATTTTTACGAGCTGTTTCCCCCATCCATAACAAAGTATTCTGAAAATTTAATAAAGGGACTAAAATTTGCAGATGGGAAAAATTTTTACCTTTTGAAACCCGATGTGACTTCTTGGTTGATCGATATGGATAAAGTAGAAGAAAAAGAAAAAGTCTTTTACATTTCGGAAGTTTTAGATGAAAATTTATCCAATGTTTGGCAGTTCGGATTTGAAATATTAAATGGGGAAGAAATCCAAATCGAAGAAGAAATTCTGCGTTTAACCATCGAAATTCTTTCACTCTTGGGTATAAAAAACTTTTTTATAGATGTAAGTTCAATAAGAAGTTGGGAGCGGATTTTAAACACAGTCCCACAATACAGAAACCAAATTTTAAGGGCTGTTGAACTAAGAAATTTTGAGATTATTGAAACACTTCCATTGGATGAAGAAATAAAAGTATCCATAGCCACTCTTTTCAATTACAGAGGAAAAGAAACAAATATTCCAAAACTAAATACCATAATTAAGAACCTTAATGATCCAAGATTATATATAGATCTTGGAACAATTAAATACATGAAGTACTATGAAGACATTGTATTTGAAATATATTCACCAGATAATGGTTACCTTTTAGGCAACGGTGGTCAATACAAGATAAACGGCAAATATTCGTGTGGAATGGCTTTAAATTTGGATATTATAGGGGAGATGATGAAATGACAACAATATCAACCGCATTGCCATCAGGAAGATTACTGAAAGACAGTAAAGACTTTCTAAAAAGGATAGGTATTAATGTTAAAGAACCTGATAATAGGGAACTTATATCATATGAAAATGGTTATACCTTTTATTTTCCAAGAGCTTTTGATGTACCTGTATACGTAGAAAATGGTGTAGATATTGGGATATGTGGAAGTGATGTTGCCCTTGAAAGGAGCAACGAAGTTTATATACCATTAGAATTACCTTTTGGTAAATGTAGAATGAGTATCATTTTACCCGAAAACAGAGAAACTTCTTTTCAAGAGATGGAAGGATACAAAATAGCAACCAAATACCCCGAAATTACAAAAAATTTCTTTTCTGAAAAAGGTTTAAAAGTGAAGATACTCAAATTAAACGGAGCGGTAGAATTGGCTGCAAAAACCGATATAGCCGACGCCATAGTAGATATTGTTGATACGGGAAATACCATAAAAGCAAACAATTTAAAAGAGGCATATAAGATCATGGATATCTCCGCAGTACTCTTGGTAAACAGAATAACCCAAAAGACGAAGTTCGATTTTATAAACGATTTAATAAATAAAGCAAAGAAATATAAAAACGAGGAAAATGTGAATTAAAAAAATTTCATAGTTTTAAAAACAGTATAAAAATCAAGGGAGGGAAAAAATAATGGAATTACAGAGCTATGTTTCACAGATATTGGAGGACATAAAAAACAACGGAATGCCTGCAGTAAAAAAGTATTCAAAACAATTCGATAATTACGATGGAGATATAAAATTAAAAGTTGAAGAATGGGATATCGGCGAAGAAATTCCAACGCAAGATAAAGAAGTAATAGAAAGAACGATTCAAAGATTGGAGAATTACCATCTAAAACAAAAAACAGAGGATATTTTATATTCCAATGAATACAACTCAACTTATGGACTGATTAATAGACCAATAAACAGGATAGGTATCTATGTTCCAGGTGGTAAACCTCTACCTTCGAGTTTATTGATGGTCGCTATTCCAGCCAAAATTGCAGGTGTAAAAGAAATGTTAATCACTTCCTCTCCAAAAGATGGAGTAATAAACCCTTACATCATCTATATAGCAAAAAAGTTGGGAATAAAAGAAGTTTACAAAATCGGTGGAATTCAAGCTATTGCTGCTATGACATACGGCATCGGTATGAAGAAAGTAGATAAAATATTTGGTCCTGGAAATCAATATGTGAATGAAGCAAAACGACAGGTGTTTGGAGAAGTTGGAATAGACAGTTTGGCAGGGCCATCAGAAATCTGTGTGATAGCAGATGAGACAGCAAAACCAGAATACATTCTAAACGATTTACTCTCCCAACTTGAACATGGTTATGAATCTAGATCTTTCTTGGTCACTACTTCTAAAGAATTATATGAATTTTGCGAAAGAAAGGGGATAGAGAGATATCTTTTCAAAAGTATGGAAGATTGTGCAAATAAAACTAATGAAATAGCACCCGAACATTTAGAAATAATGACAAAAGATCCTGAATCAGTACTACCTCTAATACAAAATGCGGGAGCTATTTATTTAGGAGATTACACACCTGTACCCGCGGCGGATTATTTCTTGGGAGTTAACCATGTACTGCCAACGGGTGGTGCAGCGCGTTTCTCCTCCGTGTTGAACCTATCAGATTTTACAAAGAAAATATCCATCGCAAAAGTAAGTAAAGAAGAGCTATTAAAAGAGAGATACTTAGGCATAAGAATGGCTGAAATCGAAGGTATGTACCAACACAAAAAGTCTATGGAGGTGAGGAAATGAGAAGAAAAACTAACGAAACGGACATAGAAATCAATTACTCTACGGAATTATTTGTTGATACTGGGGATCTTGTTCTAAACCATTTATTAAAAACCCTGTTTTACTACATGGAAAAAAATGTAATCATCAAGGCAAAGTTCGATCTAAGTCACCATTTATGGGAAGATATGGGAATAACTATTGGCCAATTTTTAAGAAATGAAGTGGAAGGTAAAAACATAAAAAGGTTCGGAACCTCCATCTTACCAATGGACGATGCCCTTATACTCGTTTCTGTTGATATTTCAAGATCCTATGCAAACATAGATATCAACATCAAAGATACTGAAAAAGGTTTTGAATTAGGTAACTTCAAAGAATTAATTATGGGGTTATCAAGGTATTTACAATCAACTATCCATATAAAGCAAATAAATGGTGAAAACGCTCATCATATAATTGAAGCTTCTTTCAAAGCCCTGGGTAACGCTTTAAAAACCGCCCTCGAAGTAAGCGAGAAACATGAAAGTACAAACAAGGTTTACAAATTATAGAGGTGGTATATATGCAGAAAATAGTCATATTAAATGGAGGGGTCGGTAACTTTTCGAATGTCCAAAAAGCTGTCGGAGGCATTATTAGCAATGAAATAAATGACATAAGAACCGCGGATAAAATCATACTACCCGGGGTAGGTTCTTTCGGAATAGTTTCAAACAATATATTTCCTCTAAAAGATTATATCTTGGAACACATCGACAAAAACAAACCTTTTTTAGGTATCTGTTTAGGGATGCAACTGTTATTTGAAAGTAGCGAGGAAGATGAAGGCAAAGGACTTTCTTACTTACCAGGTAAAGTGGTTAAGTTTAAAAGCATGAAAGTACCTCACATAGGTTGGAACAGTGTTGAATTTACAAAAGATTCTCTGATTTTTCGAGGTATAGAAAATGGAAGCTTCTTCTATTTTGTACATTCTTATTACGTTACAACGGAAGAAAAATACATAATTTCATACACAGAATATGAAAGCAGAGGAAAAATTTGTAGATTCGCATCAAGTGTACAAAAAGAAAACGTATTCGGAGTACAGTTCCACCCTGAAAAATCAGGAGAAAAAGGAATTGAATTATTAGAAAATTTTAAAAAAGTATAATGAGGTGAAACTCTATTATAAAAATAATACCCGCAATAGACTTAATGAATAAAAAAGCGGTAAGACTCTTTAAAGGTAGCAAAAATGAAATAAAAGAATACGGAGATCCCATAGAAATAGCCAGAGAATTTTCAAAATATGTCGATCTGATTCATATTGTTGACTTAGATGGTGCCTTTGAAGGCTCTGTAAAAAACTTAGATGTTGTAAAACAAATAATCAAAAAAACCGGGTTGAAAGTTGAACTGGGTGGAGGATTAAGAACTTTTGAGAACATAAAAAATGCCTACGAAATAGGTGTTACTTATGTGATCATAGGTACGGCAGCCTTTAACTTAGAATTTTTAGAAAAAGTCACCAGTGCTTTTAACAATATAACCATTAGTTTGGATGTTGAGAGCGGAACTTTAAAAACAAAAGGTTGGTTGGAAAACTCACAAATTATCTTAGAAGATGCTTTTTCTATCTTTAAAAAATACACCAACAGATTCATATATACAGACACAAGCAAAGATGGAACTTTAGAAGGTGTTTCTTTAAAAATAAAAAGGTTCTGGCAAGATGAAGAGGTAATTTATGCCGGAGGTGTAAGTAAAAAAGAAGATTTAAAAAAATTGGAAAATATAGGTTTCGATGGGGCTATAATAGGAAAAGCTCTTTACGAAGGTAAAATCAATCTGGAGGAGTTAAGAGGTGAACAATAATGCTGACAAAAAGAATCGTAGCAGCCCTTGATATAAAAGAAGGAAGAGTTGTAAAGGGCGTACAATTTGAGAACATACAGGACGCAGGCGATCCTGTGCAACTTGCCAAAAAATATGAAAAAGATGGGGTTGATGAGATCGTATTCTTAGATATAACAGCATCTAAAGAAAAACGTAATATACTCAAAAATCTTGTTGAGGAGATTGCCAAAGAACTCTTCATTCCTTTCACCGTGGGTGGTGGATTAAAAACGGTCGAACAAATGGTAGAAATAATCAAATTTGGAGCAGATAAAGTGTTTATAAATTCAGCAGCTGTTGAAAATCCAAATTTAATTAAAGAAAGTTCAAAAATTATAGGAAGTTCCAACGTAGTAGTTGCAATAGATGCAAAAAAAGATCCCACAAGTGGCAAGTACATAGTATATACACATGGAGGAAGTAAAAAAACAGATTTAGACGCTATTAACTGGGCTAGAAAATGCCAAGAATTGGGAGCTGGGGAACTGTTGGTTACTTCTATGAACACCGATGGTGTAAAAAAGGGGTATGACTTGAATTTAACCAAACAAATAGTTGACGCTGTGGAAATTCCAGTTATCGCATCAGGTGGGGCAGGAGAAGTTAAAGATTTTATCGACGTTTTTCAAATAGGTGCAGATGCCGCTCTTGCAGCTTCCATATTCCATTTTGGCATCTACAGTGCAGGGGACCTCAAAATTCAATTGAAGAAGGTGGGAATAAATGTCAGATTATAAACAAATAATAGACAAATTAGATTGGGAGAAAAGCAACGGTCTCATACCTGTAATAGTTCAAAACCTGGATGGTGACGTATTAACTTTAGGTTATATGAACAAAGAAGCCCTTAATAAAACTTTAGAAACCAAATATGTCCATTATTACTCTAGAAGCAAAGAAAGGGTCAGAATGAAAGGAGAAACAAGCGGGAACTATCAAAAATTGAAAGAAGTGTACGTAGATTGTGACAACGACACATTGCTCTTAAAAGTTGATCAAACAGGACCAGCTTGCCACTTAGGAACGAAAAGTTGTTTTAGAAAAATCGAACAAATTGATAAAGTACCTGAATCTAATATAGATTACTCGCTGGATTTTCTGAACCAATTAAAAGAAATTATAAAAGATAGAAAAAAGAACCCAAAAGAAGGATCTTACACAACTTATTTGTTTAACGAGGGAAAGGAAAAAATCTATAAAAAATTCGGAGAAGAAGCGGTTGAAGTTTTGGTTGCTCCAAATAGAGAAAGAACAATATACGAAACCGCTGATATGATTTATCATTTGTTGGTATTATTAACCTACGAAGGAATAGATATAGCAGAAGTTGTTCAAGAATTAAAAAAGAGACATTCCCCAGAGGGAGGTAAGTAAAGTTGAAATTTAACCCAATTTTAGAAAGTTTTGAAGAGTACAAACCTTCTAATACTAATATCAATGAAGGATTCATAGATCTCAGCAAGAACGAAAATCCCTTCGATCTTTCCTTAGATCTTAAAAAAATCTTTTTCCAAAAGATAAAAGAAACAAACATAAATCGTTATCCTGAATTAACTGCTGACAACATCAGACAAAAAATAGCGACTTTCTTAAACTCATATTTTTCAAAATATAATATGGATCTAAAGATGAACAACATAGTGGTGGGAAATGGCAGCGATGAGACGATATCTTACTTGGTTAAAATCTTTTCTGGAAACAATGTAATAGTTTGCCCACCTACATTTGAAATGTACGAATTTTATTCTGTACTCAATGGCTTTTCAGTAAAAAAAATTCCTTTGAATAGCGATTACGAAATAAAAGATCTGGATAAATCCGTAGATGATCAAACAAGTATGATATTTATCTGCTCGCCAAACAATCCTACAGGAAACTTGCAACCCAAAAATGAGATCTTAAAAGCTTTAAAAACAGGAGTCCCTGTAATTGTTGACGAAGCATATGCGGATTTTTCAAAAACAAGCATGATACAGCATTTAAAAGACTACCCAAATCTTATACTATTAAAAACATTTTCCAAAGCGTTTGGATTGGCAAGTATTAGGGCAGGTATCTTAATAGCTAATGAAGAAATAGTTAAACAAATAATGAAAATAAAATCCCCCTATAGTTTTAACGTATTAACCGAAAAGATGGTAGAAACCATAATAGAAAATTACCATCTTATTTTAGAAAAAATTGATTACATCATCGAAGAAAGAAATAAGCTTTCAAAAGAGCTTGGACGAATTGCCTTAAAAAGTGATGCTAATTTTATACTCCTGGATTTTGATAAAATAGAAGGCTTAACTGCCAAAGCTGTTTACAACTACTTTTTAGAAAACAAAATACTTTTGAGAAGATACACCGGCACTTTAGAAAATAAAATTCGAGTAACCGTTGGAACAAAAGACGAAAATCAAAAATTTTTATCTCTTTTTAAAGAATTAACCAAAAATTTTGATAAACAGATTAAGTCTTATGAACGTTGAAAAGTAATAACAACAAAAAGAAGAATATCCCTAAAAATGGAAAAAGGGCATAAAGCCCTTTTTTACCTAGCTAATTTTAAGATATTTAGAACATCTTCCTTGTAAAGTTTTACAAAATTACCCAAAGGTCCTCTTTCCGTTGCCTTTTCTGCCATTTCTTCGAATCTGTCATCGGGAACTTTCAATTCCTTCAAAGTGATTGGTAATTTTAAATCCTCTTTGTAATATTTTTCAAGCCTCTTAATACCCTCTAAAGCTGTTCTTTCCAAGTTGAAGAAATCAGCTTCGACGTTCCAAACATTTACAGCATACCTAGCAAATCTGTTTAAATCGTGCCTATAAACATATTTCATCCAAGCCGGGAATAAAACAGCCAAACCTGCTCCATGTGCAACATCGTAAATGCCACTCACTTCATGTTCTATATCATGAGTTGCCCAGTCTTCTTCCCTTCCGTTTCCTAATAAACCGTTATGCGCAACGGTACCAGCCCACATAATTTCAGCTCTGACATCGTAATTGTAAGGATCTTTAAGGGCTAAAGGTGCATTGTGAATTATAGTTCTCATTGTAGCTTCACTCAATCTATCGGTTAACTCAACATGCTGGGTGTTGGTGAAGTACCTTTCCATTACATGAGTTAACATATCCACCGTTCCTACAGCTGTTTGAAAAGATGGAAGTGTATAAGTCAGTTCAGGATTCATTATTGCAAAAACCGGTCTTAAAATATCGTAATTTATTGCTCTTTTATACCATCCATCTTCATTTGTAATAACCGACCCCATACTAGCTTCACTACCCGCAGCAGGGATGGTTAGAATGACACCAACGGGAAGCGCTTCTTTCAAAGTTCCCTTCCCTTCGTACAATTCCCATACGTCTCCCTCATATTTCATTCCTGCTGCTATAGCCTTTGCGGAATCTATTACACTTCCTCCACCCACAGCTAATATAAAAGTAATATTTTCTTTTTTACATATTTCAATGCCCTTTCTTACCAAACTTAATCTGGGATTGGGTTGAACACCACCCAATTCAACAAACTCAACTCCTACATTTTTTAAAGATTTTACCACTTTATCATACAAACCTGTTTTTTTAATGCTTCCTTGCCCATAGTGAAATAAAATCTTATTGGAATACTTTTTTACCTCTTCCCCAACCTTTTCTTCGGCTTTTTTCCCAAAGATTATTCGTGTCGGACTTACAAATTCAAAATTTAACATAAGATGACCTCCTCTTTTTTATTTTTTTTACTGTCTTTAATTTAAATTCTTCTTTTGGACCTCTTCATCCTGGACTGAGTTCCTAAGTTTTTTGTTGGTGACTGAGGCTAATCAACTATGGATTACTTATCAAAAATCCTCGTCTCTATAAGCGTTGTGGAGTTGGCTTTTTCGCTTTCTCTTCATTGATTTCAAAAAGATAGTTTATTACCTCTTGCACAGATGTAATTTTATCAATTTTGTAGCCATATTGTCCACTAAAAACAAACCCCTCATCTAAATTCCCTTTTGCTGCGTTAAGTAGGGCTTGGGCTATACAATAAGGAGCATCAACAAAATTACACGTTTTAATACAGTGATAAGGACATTTGAATGGTTTTTTAATTCCTCTTGAAACATCTTCTATAAATTTGTTTTTGACAGCTCTTCCCGGAAGTCCTACGGGACTTTCGATTATTACTATATCCTCTTCTCTGGCATTTATCAAAGCCTCTTTAAATTTTATATCGGCATCACACTCTTTAGTGGCTATAAAAGGAGTTCCTACTTGTATCCCCTTCGCCCCCAACGAAAATATCTCTTTCACTTTTTCAGGTGAGTCTATACCCCCGGCAGCTATTACGGGTACTTCTTTATTGTATTCTTTTTTAATTTCCTCACAGAAATCTACTATCTGAGGAACGGTAACTTCGAGTTGAAATTCAGGGTTATCCAGGTTAATCTTTTTAAATCCCAAATGTCCCCCAGCCTTTGGACCTTCCACTATAAATGCATCAGGAATATACTTATATTTCATCCACCATTTCTTGAATATTATCTGGGCAGCTTTTAAAGAAGAAACTATAGGAACTAACCTTGTTTTAGAATTTTTATCTACAAATTCAGGTAAATTTAAAGGTAACCCGGCTCCCGATATTATTAAATCAATTTCTTCTTTTACCGCCGTTTTCACAAGCTCTTTATAATCAGTCAAAACAGTCATTATATTTACACCAATTATTCCATTTGTCTTTTCCCTTGCCTTTCTAATAACCTTTTTAAGACCCTCCATATTCGCTTCTTTCACTTTTCTCGCTTGAGGATTTTCGATTAATCCAATTCCCGCAGTACCTATTATACCAATCCCCCCAGCGTTTGCTACCGCTGATGCTAAATTATCAAGAGAAATGCCAACAGACATGCCTCCTTGGATTATTGGCAACTTCGGAATTAAACCATTAATGTTTAAAATATTTATAAGATCCACTCTCCTTTTTTCTGTTCGAAACTGCTTTTAGTTGCTTTAGCGCACTTTTGCTCATCAACCACTCTATCTAAATATCTGTTTTAATTATACCATAAAAGAACGTCATGTGAAAAATAAGTTTGTATTCAAAGAATATTAGTTGTGGTATAATAAGTAATGTCCATAGGTATATTGACTGTCAGAATTTCGTTTTTAGCCAACATTCACAAAAATCAGCAAAGGAGAATATTATTTGAAGAAAACACTAAATGAAGAAGCTTTTCAGATTAATTCACAAAGAGAAAAATTGGCTGCAAAAGCCTCATGGATGGGAATAATAATAAACGCTGCCCTTGCTTTTTTAAAATTAGTTATCTCTTTCATTACGGGTAGTATGGCTATTTTAGCTGATGGAATAGATACAACTACGGATATAATAACTTCGATACTAACTTTAATTGCATCGAAAATCTCAAGTAAGCCTGCAGATGAGAGCCATCCTTTTGGTCATGAACGAGCTGAGACGATAGTTACTAAGGTTTTATCTTTAGTAATTATTTACGCAGGTTTTCAAGTTCTTACAGGTTCCATTCAAAGTATAATAAACCATAATTTTTTAATTTACAGGCCTTATTTAGTACTATGGATTTCTTTGATTTCGATAGTTACCAAATATTTTTTATATAAGTATAAATTCTCCGTCGGAAATAAAATAAGAAGTTCTTCTTTAGTGGCTGATGCCTTAAATATGAGAAATGACATTTTAACTTCTTTGTCTGTTTTAATTGGGATCATATTTTATCTTACGTTAAACATAATGTGGGTGGATCCGTTGGTGGCGATTATAGTATCCGTCTTCATATTCAGAGTTGGAATAAAGATGTTCCTTGAAACTTCGGATGAGTTTATGGGCAGTTCAAAAGAGTTAGGGGAAATCTATTACAATACTTTAGAAGCCGTTGAAAAGATTGGTAAAGCTTATAATCCCCATAAAATTAGAGTGAGAAAAGCTGGATATGTCTATTTTGTCGAACTTCATATCGAAGTAGACGAAGAGATGACAATCAAAGAAGCTAATGAAATAGCCTCTCAAGTTGAAAGGGAGTTGAAAAAAATAAATCCTTACATAAAAGATGTGATAATCCACGTTGAACCTTTAGGGAATATAGAGGAAGAAGAATTTGGATTCGATAAAAATTCTATTAAAAGGATTTTTGATAAATAAGTGGAGGTGTAACGTTTTGATCGGTGATTTTGTAGATGAAGTGAATATCAAAGTAATTGCAGGAAAAGGAGGCGATGGAGCTGTAAGCTTTAGAAGAGAAAAATATGTAGAAAAAGGTGGGCCAGATGGTGGAGACGGAGGAGACGGTGGTTCAATTATCATCAAATCAACACTCAATAAAAATACATTGGTAGATTTTAAATACAAGAAAATTTTTAGAGCAAAAAACGGTGAAAATGGTAAAAATAAAAAGAAAGCTGGTAAATCCGGAGAAAATGTTTTGATAGAGGTACCTGTAGGTACTTGTGTCTATGATCTTGAAACCAATGAATTACTTTCAGATTTAAAAGCACCGGAACAATATTTGGTTGTTGCTCGTGGAGGTAAAGGCGGGAAAGGAAATGCGAGATTTGCAACTTCAACTCTACAGGTTCCAAGAATCGCGGAAAAAGGGGTGGAAGGTGAATCTAAAAATCTAAAGCTTGTCTTAAAAATTGTAGCAGATGTCGGATTGATTGGTTACCCTAACGTGGGTAAATCAACATTAATTTCAAGGATTTCAAACGCCAAAGTGGAAATCTCTGATTACCCTTTTACAACTATAGTTCCAAATTTAGGCGTGGTAAAAATCGACACAGGTTATTCTTTCATAGTAGCGGATATCCCTGGACTTATAGAGGGAGCGCATTTAGGAAAAGGTTTAGGAGATCAATTTCTAAGACATATTGAAAGATGTTCCATTTTAGTACATCTTATCGATATATCTTGTTTTGAAAGAGATGATCCAGTAGAGGACTATATACTTATTAGAAAAGAATTAGAGTCTTTTTCTCATATTCTTTCTAAAAAGAAAGAGATCATAGTTGCAAATAAGATAGATACTATACAGAAAGACACTCTTGAAAAGAGATTAACAGATTTCAAAAATAGAACTGGAAAAGATATTTTCCCAATTTCTGCATATACTGGTGAAAACATTCAAGAGCTTATAACTATGGTCTGGAATCATATAAGCAAAGAAAAGATTGAACAACAGAAGTTTTTTGAAAAAAGGCTAAAATCTACCGTGACGGAAAAAATCAAAATACAACCTGTCAGCTATGAACCCGATCCTTATATAAAAATCAACGTTATAAAGTGGGATAATGAAACATTTGAGGTTGTGGGATATGGCATTGAAAAGTTATTAACTAGATACGATATCAACCAAAAGGATTCTCGCTTGTTAATTTTAAAGACATTAGAAAAAAACGGATTGAATAAAATTCTCAAAAATGCCGGAGTTAAAGAAGGAGATACGGTGTACATTGGAAATTTCGCTTTTGAATACATTCCATAAGAAAAGGTGTTTGCCATGTTGATGCTTTTTGGCGGTAGTTTTAACCCTCCTCATATAGGTCATAGAATAATCGCTGAGATAGCTTATGATGAATTTAAACCTGATAGATTTTTAATAGTACCTTCTAAAAATCCCCCACATAAGAGCCTAGATTTCATAGCAAATTTCGATAAGAGGTATTCTTGGTGTGAGAAGGTTTTTTTTGAATATTATTTCGAAGTAAGCGATATAGAAAATAAACTGCCCTCACCGTCATACACAATCAGAACCATAGAATATTTATCGAACTTTGATAAAAATATTTATCTTTTGATAGGCGAAGACTCCCTTAAAAACTTTCACAAATGGTATAAATGGGAAGAAATATTGAAGAAGGTAAAATTAGTAGTCTATCCTAGATACTTTGAAGAAAAAAAACCATACAGTGTAGATTTTGAGTATGTGAAATTGGAAAGTCCTATCGTTGAAATCTCATCAACTGATATCAGACAAAGGATTAAAAAGGGAAAAACCGTTAAAGGTTTGGTAGACGATAAGATAATAATAGAAATATCAAAAGAGTTTTCTTAAAATTATTTTTTATACACCTAAGGGGGATAAAAATGTCTTCTTATATATCAAAAACCGCTAAAATTGATAATAACGTTCAAATAGGTTACAATGCTATAATTGAAGAAAATGTTGTTATTAAAAAAAGTACTATAATAGGAAATAATGTAATAATAAAAAAAGGTAGTATTATTGGAGAAAACTGTACAATATCAGATAATTCTATAATAGGGAAATCTCCTCTTAAAGCTAAAAATTCTGCCACAACAGAAACAAAAACTTTTTCTCCTATAACTTTGGGCAATAATGTCATCGTGGGAGCATGTTGCATCTTATATAAAGGTACTAAAATATCAAATGACGTTTTTATTGGAGATTTGACGAGCATAAGAGAAGATGTAGAAATTGGAGAAAATACTATCATCGGAAAAGGTGCTACAATAGAAAATAAAAGTAGAATAGGTAAGTACGTAAAGATAGAAACAGAGGCTTACATTACGGCCATCTCTACAATAGAAGATTATTGTTTCATAGCTCCAGGAGTTACCTTTACCAATGATCAATTTTTAGGAAGAACAGAGAAGAGAAAAACGCTTTTCAAAGGTCCCGTTGTCAAAAAGGGGGCAAGAATAGGAGCTAACGCAACAATATTACCAGGAAAAATAATTGGAGAAGATGCGTTGGTTGGCGCCGGAAGCGTGGTTACTAAAAATTTGGAACCAAAAAAAATATATGTCGGTGTTCCCGCCAAAGAGATTCGAAACGTACCAAAAGAGGAATTGTTGGAAAATCAAACTTATTTTCACCCCTAAATCCTTTTCAAATGAGTTTCATAAAATATGGCCGGTAGAGAACCGGCCAACTTTTTATTCGTTCTCTATTTCTTCCAACTGTTTTTCAATTTGCTCTAACTCTTGGTTAATCCTTTCCCATTCTTTTTCAAGAGATTCATCGTGTTCATGAGGGCCCATGTACTTTTCTATAGATTTCTTCTCTGCTTCTAAAGTTTTCTTTTTTTTCATTAATTCTTCTCTTAAATATTCTTCTTCAGCCATTATGTTCCACCCCCTTTTTTAAAATTATATATTAGCTTTGGATAGCAGTCTTAATTCAAGGGTGTTTGCTTCTCCTTCAATTTTTTCAATTTGACTGTTGATGTCTCTTAGAAAATCTTCGTCTTTAATCGATGGAAGATTTATTTTTACATTATATAATCCACCATCAACCGCTGTTTTAGCCATTACAAGCGAAATAGCAGCATCACTTTTAGCCATTTTATAACCCTTTTCTATTATAACCCCTGAAAGTTCCATGAGTTCTAACCCATCTTTCGCTATTTGTAGAGGAACAAGGGTGGCTTTTTTTGTTTTTTCTTGGATTCTTTCATTTCTGACTCTTTTCTCTTTTTCAGTACTCTTTGGAAGTTTTAATGCTTCTATCACTTTGTTGAAAGCTTCTGCATCTTCCTCCATTTGTTGAAGGAATTTCTCCCTGTACTCTTCCAATTTTACTTTCAAATTTTTCATTTCTTCTTCCACTTCTTCGTACTTTTTTTTGCCAATTGTTAAATTAGTTACCATGCATCCCAAACTAGCCGCAATAGAACCCGCTAATGCTGCTGCACTTCCGCCTCCTGGAGCTGGTTCGTTAGACGAAAGCTTTTCTAAAAATTCTTTTAAACTCATATCGGATAACAAATAAAACTCCCCCTCTTTTGTGATATTTAACACAATATACATATTAATTTTTCTTAAAACTTCTGTTCTTTAGTATATATTTTATCAAAAGTATTTAGAAAAACAATAAATACCATTTGGAAGATATACCCTTCTAATTGTTTTTAAAGTCGCTTAATTGTTTCTAATCACATTTAATTGCCATTATTAAAACTTATTTTTTTGAATAAAAAATGATATAATAAAATGGGATATTATGTTATACTTCAAATCTAACAACACTTCGGAGGTGAAACAGTGGGTAGTCTATGGATTTTGGCAGTAGTCCCTGTTATTGCTTTAATTTTTGCAAGTGTTAACTTTAGGCAGGTCGTCGCTTTAGATGAAGGCACAGAGAGGATGCAACACATTGCAAAGGCCATTAGAATTGGTGCTTCCGCCTTTGTTAACCATGAGCTTAAAGTATTGTCCATTTATGGCGTTTTTATCGCTTTAGCCTTAGGTATCGTAGTAGAGTGGTATGTTGGAGTCGCTTTTGTAATGGGAGCTTTTTTTAGTGCCCTATCAGGATACATAGGTATGAAAATAGCTACTTATGCCAATGTCAGGGTTAGCAATAAGGCTCGAACAGAGAAAAGTATAGGAAAAACTCTTAAAGTCGCCTTTCAAGGCGGGAGTGTTATGGGGCTCAGCGTTTCTGGATTGGCTCTATTAGGTTTATTTTTAGTATATATTATTTTTGGAAATTGGTTGGGACAGCTTTCTCCAGAAAATTTGGTAATCAAAGTCAACTGGTTAGGAATAAATTACATTCCTTTCACCATGACCGTTTCAGGATACGCCCTTGGATGTTCAATAATCGCTATGTTTGATAGGGTTGGAGGAGGAGTTTACACAAAGGCAGCGGATATGGGAGCAGACTTAGTTGGAAAAACAGAATTAGCTTTACCGGAAGATGACCCACGAAATCCCGCAACTATCGCTGATAACGTAGGAGATAACGTTGGAGATGTTGCAGGACTTGGTGCTGATTTGTTGGAAAGTTATGTCGGTGCCGTAATTTCATCTATAGTTCTAATATTATATACTCATTTCCTTTTGGGATCTCAAAACTTTTCTTATGATGCCACCATGAGATTAACTTACTATCCGATACTTTTTATATCACTAGGATTAATTTCTTCGATGATTGGCATATTATACATAATCTTAAAAAAGCCTTCTGATGATCCCCATAGAGATTTAAATTTCTCTTTGATGACATCAGCATTTTTAACTTTAATTATAACTTTTTTTCTTAGCTTTTTCTACTTGAGAGGCATTAGTGTTACTGAATTTCAAAATATCGGTTTCAGATTAGGATACTTCTCCCCTTGGTTGGCAGCTGTTATAGGTATAATAGACGGTATTTTTATGGGACTTATAGCGGAATATTACACTAATGATGCATACCATCCAACAAAGGAATTAAGCGAATTTGCTAAGGGTGGTCCAGCTATTGTCATAACAAAAGGATTAGCTTTAGGAATGGAAAGCGTTCTGTTGCCCGTTTTCCTTTTGATGTTAGGGATCCTTGTGTCCTTTGAGATAGCCGGGTTGTACGGTGTAGCTATGGCTGCTATGGGTATGCTTTCTTTCGTTGCAGCAACCGTTTCAGTTGATTCGTACGGTCCAATCGCAGATAATGCTGGTGGAATAAGCGAAATGTCAAAATTGCCCCCAGAGGTTAGAGAGATAACCGATAAACTAGACTCTGTAGGGAACACAACAGCTGCTATAGGTAAAGGCTTTGCTATTGGTTCCGCTGCTTTAGCGGCATTAGCTCTCTTCGCATCTTTTATTTATTCTCAAGCAGGTCCAGGAGATGGAGGAGTAGGGCATTTAGAAAGTATCTTGATCTTGAACATGATAGATTCTAGAACAATAGCCGGAGCTATTTTCGGTGCTGCACTACCTTTCTTTTTTAGTTCTTTTCTAATAAATGCCGTGGTAAATGCTGCTAACAAGATGGTTGATGAGGTTAGAAGACAGTTTAGAGAAATACCCGGATTGATGGAGGGAACAGCAGACCCCGATTACGAAAGATGCATCAGGATTAGTAGCGAAGGTTCTCTAAGTCAAATAAAATTCCCCGCTCTCATTGCCACTTTAACACCTATAATTTCTGGACTTTTACTTGGTCCAAACTTCGTAGGAGGGCTTTTGATAGGAACTACTCTTAGTGGTGTCATGTTAGCAATATTTACCGCCAATTCTGGAGGTGCTTGGGATAACGCTAAAAAGAGAATAGAATCCGGTGGTGTCGAAGGAGAAGGAAAAGGTACGGATGCACATAAGGCAGCAATCGTAGGCGATACAGTTGGGGATCCACTGAAAGATACCGTTGGTCCTTCGCTTGATATACTAATCAAGATTATGTCAGTAACGGCACTTATAACTGTTTCAATCTTTAAAGTGTACCATCTCTTTTGAAAACAAAATCCCGAGGCTGTGCATTCAATGACCTCGGGATTTTTATTTTAAAACATTAAATTCTTAATCCACCATCTATCCTTATAACTTGTCCTGTTATGAAGGAAGAATCATCACTGGCCAAAAATACGGCCAATTTGGCTATATCCTGAGGTTCCCCCAATCGTTTTAAACACGTATTTTCTACAACATACTCTATCAATTCTTCTTTTAAACTTTCTGTCATCCCTGTTCTAACAAATCCGGGCGCAATGGCGTTTACTCTGATATTTTCTCCTTTCATTGTAAGTTCTTTCGCCCAAGATTTTGTCATTCCTATAATACCTGCTTTTGCTGCTGAATAATTAGTTTGGCCAATGTTTCCTTCCATGCCTACCACACTTGCCATGCTTATTATATTTCCAAACTTTTGTTTTCTCATTATCTTTGCAACTGCTTTTGTCATGATAAAAGTTCCTTTTAAATTCACTTGTATTACCTTATCAAAATCATCTTCTTTCATAATAACTAAAAAGTTATCTTTTGCCATTCCAGCATTATTTATTAATATGTCGATTTTTTGGTATTTATTATATATCTGAGTCACAAGCTCGTTAATCGTGGCAAAATCAGTTATGTCTGCTTGGTAATAAACGAACTTATCTTCTGGAAAATCACTTTTCTCGTTTTCTTCTATTAGAGGTCTTTCATCTTTAGCGATCGCTATTACGATGGCACCTTCTTTTATGAAATTCCGTGATATTTCTTTTCCTATTCCTCTAGAGCCACCTGTTACGATCGCAATCTTTTGATTCAACTTCAAAGGGAACACCCCCGATTTTTTATATATTAACTAGTTTCACGTTTTTATTTATTTGTTTAATAAATTTTGTGAGCACTTTTGTCGGCCCAATTTCAACAAATTCGTCCACACCATTTTTCACACATTCCTCAACACATTCAATCCATCTAACAGGTGAAGTTATTTGCTTAATTATATTTTCCTTGATGATATCAGGATCAGTTTCAAATGTCGCTGTCACATTCTGAACAATAGGAACCGTTGGTTTTTTGAATTCTATATGCTCAATTCTTTTTCTTAACCTTTCTTCTGCATCTTTTAAAAATCTCGAATGAAACGGACCACTTACATTTAAAGGAACAACTTTTCTGGCTCCTTCTTCTTTGAGTTTTTCCATAGAAATCAAGAGTTCTTCCATTTCTCCACTTATTACAATCTGTGAGGGAGAGTTGTAATTAGCTATTTGAACGTTTGGATAATTGGCTAAAATTTTTTCAATCTCATTTAAATCCATACCTATTACCGCTGCCATGCCACCCTTTCCTGGTTCAAACGCTTCACTCATGTATAATCCCCTATAATAAACCGCTTCAATTGCATCTTCGAAATTGATCATGTTTGAGGCTAAAAGGGCTGTCCATTCTCCTAAAGAATGCCCCGCCACCACATCAGGTTTAAGACCTTCTTCTAAAGCATTCAAATACTTCATATAGCTAATTGTTAATATAGCAACTTGTGCGTTTTGGGTTAAGGTAAGCTCTTTTTCATCAGTGCCAAATATTATAGTTTTTATATCCACTCCAATCTTATTCTTTACTTTATCAAAAAACAATTCATATTCGGGTTTTTTTTCTAATATATCCTTTCCCATTCCCAAGTATTGGGATCCTTGTCCTGTAAACACAAAACATCGCAAAACTTATTTCCTCCCTTTATCGATATTTTTTTCTAAGTCGTAATTTTTCAAAATATATGACATTATATCTTCAATAACCTCGTTAACACTTTTTATTTCCTCTATCAAGCCAGCGGATTGTCCTGCCATGAAAGAACCGCTTTTTTCATCACCATACAGGAAAGCCTTCATAAGGCTACCTACCAAAGCTTCTTCAGCTTCTTCAGGGGATGATGCTTCTAACTTCGCTATTTTTTTACCAAACTTTGTTTTTATTATGCGAGCTGGATGACCCATTTTCTGACCAGTAATTACCGTGTCTCTAATACCCGCACTTATGATTTTCTCTTTGTAATTTTCGTGAGCTTCACATTCATATGTGGCTATAAAACGAGTCCCCATCTGAATACCTTCTGCCCCCAAGGATAAAGCAGCAACGGCACCAGGGCCATTAGCAATTCCACCTGCTGCTATTACAGGAACCGACAACATACTGGAAAGCCTTTGAATCAAAACCATGGTAGTTACATCCCCGATGTGTCCACCACATTCCATTCCTTCGCCTATTATAGCTTCTGCCCCAGCATTTTCCAGCCTTTTCGCTAGATTTTCTGAGGAGACCACAGCTAAGGTTGTTATCCCCTTTTCTCTAAGCATAGGAATATATTTGCTAGAATTTCCAGCTCCCAAAATAGCAACCGGAACTTTTTCTCGAATTATCAGATCAATGACTTCTTCTATATGAGGATTAAGCATGATAACGTTCACGGCAAAAGGTTTATCAGTCATTTCTCTTATTGAATCAATCTGTTTCTTTAAAAGTTTTGCATCCATGTTTCCAGAACCTATAGTTCCTAATCCACCAGCATTAGAAACAGCTGCAGCCAATTTTGCAGTACCCACCCATGCCATTCCGCCTTCTAATATGGGATATTTGATTTTCAATAAGTCAGTTACTCTATTTTTTACGGGTTCCAAATCAGCACCTCCATCTTCAATTCTTTTTGATACCTACCATTATTTCTGCTTGGGCACATACCTGTCCTTCAACAGTAGCTATTCCCTTTAATTTGAACATGTTTGCTTTCCTCTGTAGAATTTCTAAATCGTATATTAGTTTGTCTCCAGGCCTTACTTCTTTCTTAAATCGTGCCTTGTCTATACCTGTAAACAAAGGAATTACATTCTCATTTGTATCTTTCAAAAGCAATAAACCAGCTGTTTGAGCCATACCCTCAACAATAAGTACCCCTGGCATTATAGGATAATTTGGGAAATGGCCTTGAAAAAAAGGTTCGTTAACACTTACATTTTTAAACGCTTTGATCTTTTCCTCATTTAACTCTAAAACCCCATCAACAAGCAAAAAAGGATAGCGATGGGGTAATATCTTCATTATTTTCTCTATATTCATAATTTTCACTCCCATGAAGTTACTATTCCACCCGAATCAGGTCCTAAATGCATACCTATTATTATATCCATCGGTTCAAAGATTATCTTTTCCCTTGGTACTCCCAGTTTAACTACTTCATCCAACAAATCGCCACCTAATTTCAAACTTCCCGTATGTTCAACGGTTATATTCTTTAACTCTCCTTTGCCTTTTTCTTCCATTGCCAATGTACTAAGCTCTTTAATTATTTTTTTGTATCCTCTAATTCTTTTAACGGGCAAAATTTCACCATTCTCAAGTTTTAACAATGGTTTAATGTTTAACATACTCCCAACAAATGCGGTTGCTTTTCCAATTCTGCCACCTTTTGCAAGATAATTTAAATTTCCTACGGTAAAGTAGACGTTCACTTTTTCTTGAAAATGTTCCACAAAATTTCTCAACTCTTCTATAGTATAATCTCCTGAGTCTATAAGTTTTTTTAATTCTAGTACTAAATGACCCAATCCCCATGTGGCTTCATAACTTTCCACTATATGTATCCTTTTTTCATCGACATTCTGACCAGCTATTCTAGCAGAATTATAAGTTCCACTCAGTTTTTCTGAAAGATGGACAGATATTAACTCATCGTAATCTTTAAGCATTTTCCTATATACCTCTTCAAAATCTTGAGGCGTTGGCTGTGAAGTAGCAGGTATATAGTCAGATGTTTTTAAAAACTCATAGAAATCGTCTGTATCAATGTCCACAGCCCTTTCAAACTTATCTTTCCGCTTTACATATAATGAAACGCAACCTATCCCCATTTCTTCTAATTGTTTTGGTTCGATGTCACATGTATTATCGGTTACTATTCCTATCTTAGGCATAATTGTGCCCCCTTTTATGATTTAACAAAAATTAAAGAAGCATTGTGTCCTCCAAACCCAAAAGAGTTCTTTAAAATTACATTTGCTTCAGCGTCTTGAGTCTCTCTTGGGATATTGAGTGTTTTCATCTCTTCATCGGGCTCTTCTAAATTTGGCATTCCATGAACAAAATGATTATGACTTTCTATTACTGAAGCTATTAATTCAATTGCACCAGCAGCTCCCAAAGTATGTCCTATTAAAGTTTTAGTTGATTGTAAATATGGCTTATCAGCGAATTCACCGAATATTTTTTTAATAGCTTTTACTTCCGAATTATCTCCAACAGGAGTACTGGTGGCATGACAATTTATAAGATCCACATCCGACGGATCTAATTCAGCCATCTTTAAGGCATTCTTTATTGCCCTTGCCGCACTCTCACCTTCAGGATCAGATTGACTAATATGGTAAGCATCTCCTGTCATTCCATATCCTGTTATATATCCATAAATTTTTGCCCCTCTTGCCTTTGCATGCTCTTCTGATTCTAAAACTAATATTCCAGATCCTTCCCCCATAACAAATCCCTTTCGATCTTTGTCAAAAGGTCTTGATGCTTTTTGCGGTTCATCATTTCTTTGAGAAAGTGCCATCATATTAGCAAAAGCCGCTATTGGCATAGGATCAATAACCGCTTCGGAACCTCCGGTTATGGCCACATCAACTTCTCCACTCCTTATCAACATCACAGAACTTATTATTGAGTGGACAGCTGAAGCACACGCACTAACCGTTGTAAAATTTGGTCCCTTTAATTTATGCTTTATAGAAACAACTCCACTTGCCATATCTGCAATCATCATCGGTATTAAAAAAGGGCTAACATATTTCGGACCTTTTTCGTTCAGAACTCCAAACTCGTGATACAACGTTTTAAAACCGCCAATCCCAGAACCTATTATTACTGCAGCATTTTCCCTCCAATCTTGATCTTGAGACAATCCGGCATCCTCAATAGCCTCATCTGAGGCAGCAATAGCTAATTGCAAAAACCTATCATAACGTTTGGCGGTTCTACTATCCATATACTGAAGAGGATCAAAATCTTTTATTTCAGCGGCTATCTTAACTTTATGATCCGAGGTATCAAACTGAGTTATCTTATCTATGCCTATTCTCATTTCTTTTAAACCCTCTGAAAATTCTTCTGTGTTTTTTGCTATAGCGTTTACTGTTCCCATTCCAGTTATTACGACTTTGCGCATCCGCATACCTCCTGACTGTTATTTTATTAATTTGTTAAAGTACCCCAATAGATGAGGTATTATGATGAAGAAGCTAACATCTTTTGTGTTACTTCTATGTAATATTCATATATTTGTAGAGGCTTTAAGCCTGTCCATTTTTCATACAATGTCTCTCTAAGGCTTACTTGCTGAACCATTCCTGTTATCTCACTCCATAAAACCATCGCTATCTTTAAAGGTTCCAATCTTTCGTCTATTGAGCCATCTTTTATGCCTTCTTCAACTGAGCCAACTAATAGCTGAAAAATCTCTTCACTCTTTTCATATGCCTTCTTCACATGGGGATCTTTATCATCGAAATGAACTTCCAAGGTTTCATAATTCAATATCAATTTATAATAATCAACATATTCAAGGCTGAATGATACGTATGTTTCCCCCATTGATACAACCTTTTCAAAACCGTTTTTACAAGAGGAAAATTTTTCAATAATAGACCTGAGCAAAGTAGACAATGCTCTTTCAACAGAGGTAAAATATAGATCTTTTTTGCTTGAAAAGTATAAATACAACGTCCCCTTTGCAAGACTAGCTCTTTTTGCAATTTCGGTCATTGTAGCTTTCTCGTAACCTTTTTCCACAAAAATTTTTTCTGCTGCATTCATTATTAAATTCATCTTTTCCTCTTTGCTTTTCTTCTCCAAACCATTTCGCCTCATATTTTGATCCTCTAATAAAATAAAAATGACCAAAGGTCATCACTTTTATAAGATTATACCACAACCAAAAATGTATTTCAAGTTTTATCGTTTTTTGTTCTTTTTCAAAAAGATTGAAAGATATGATATCATTTAATATCATCTAATGCGTTAGCTTTCTTAAAAAGCAGCTTTATGATATAATTATTACTACAAAAATGTATTGATGAAAATTTTTCAAAAAGCTTTTAAAACTATTTGACATTGTAGGAGGAACGTTTTGAGACAAAAATTATTTGTGTTGCTTTTTTTTATTATTTTTACGTTATCGACCTTTGCCACAGTTTTTGATGATTTTGTTTACTACGTAGATCTTCAAACAATGTATGAATCAGATGATCCATATTTAAAGATCCTTGGAGGCTTGTTGAAACGATGGGAAACGGGATTATCGATGTATGTAGATAATTTGCAACTTTCAAATCTAGTGCTGTTTCCTGATGATGAGACAACCCTAAAGATATTAAAAGAGTCAGACCCTTATTTTTACCTTGAACCTACCGAATTGTTTGAAGAAGCCCTAAGAGAATACCCTGATTCAATAATAATAAATTCTATGTATCTTTTTTTCAACTTCCAATATTGGCAAAATTCTTTGGACCCATCTGTAGCGAAAGAAATCTTTGAATATTCTGAAAAAATCGAAAGGCTTGTGGGAGGGAAAACTCCCTATACTGTTTATTACCAAGGACAAATCTTATCAAAATCTAAAATATATAATGATCCTCAAAAAGCTTATAATGACTTAAAAGAAATCTATCTCACTTACAATTATGATAAAAAAATAATTGAATCATTGGTAGAAATAAGTTTTCAAACAAATAACTACGAAATTATAAAAGACCTTTATAATAGTTATATGGATTTAAAAGGGCAAAATGCTCAAACTTTACTGTACTTTTCAAAAATTTTTTACAACATGGGAGAAACGGAAAAATCTAAGGAAATAGCCCTTTCTTTAATTCCTGTTTCAAAGGACTCATCAATTCTATCTGAAACATACGAATTTTTAGGTGACATAGAAAACAATTACGGAAAACAGATAGAATATTATCAAAAAGCTTTAACCCACGACAAGGAAAATGGAAGAATAATGTCTAAATTGGGATTAACCTACTATCATTGGGATAAAAAAGAATATGGCCAATTAGCTAGATACTTTCTCAATGGTGCTCAAAGTCGTAACTATGTCACCGAAGAAATGGAAAAAGCTCTAAAAGAATTGAGATCGAGAGTTGTATTCGAAATTTTCCTTAAATATTTATTACCCTTGCTGTTAGGAGTAGCTTTTGCATTATGGTTGCTATATTATTTGGATAAAAAAAGGAAGATCAAGGAGCACGATCGGATATTTAAAGAGCAGAATAATAAATAGGGAAGCTAATAAGTACAATACAGGAGGAATTATTTTGGAATTAGGCGAAAAATTTGAAGAGCTTATGACAGTGATGAAAAGACTGAGAGGACCAAAAGGTTGTGACTGGGACAAAGCCCAAACACATGATAGTTTGAAACCATATATAATTGAAGAAGCTTATGAATTGGTTGATTCTATTGACGAACAAGATGTAACAAAAATAAAAGAAGAGTTAGGAGATATATTACTCCAAGTTGTTTTTCATTCCAATATTGCTGAGGAAAACAATGAGTTTTTTACCATTGAAGTGATAGATGAACTGATCAATAAGTTAGTGAGAAGACATCCCCATGTTTTTGGAGATGAAAAAGGATATTCTTATGCCAGGTGGGAGGAAATAAAGGCAAAAGAGAATGGAGAGAAGAACTTTAGTAGAATCGGTAAACTTAACAAAGCCTTACCAGCACTATCACTGGCAAGAAGAATTCAAGAAAACGCTGCTGCGGTAGGGTTTGACTGGGTAGAAGTTAAAGATGTGCTCGATAAAGTAAAAGAAGAAGTGGACGAACTTAACGAGGCTAAAACCCAACCAGAGATAGAAGAAGAGTTTGGGGATTTGTTGTTTGCACTTGTTAACTTGGCTCGTTTTTTAAAGATAGATCCGGAAGTATCTTTAAGAAAGGCAAGTGAGAAGTTTATAGAACGCTTCAACCAGATGGAAAAAGCGATTGAAAAAGATGGAAAGGAATTTGAAGCTTTAAATTTAGAAGAGTTAGATAAATATTGGGAATTAATTAAAAAAGAGGAAAAGAGGTGAAAATTAGGTGGAAATAGGCATATTCGGCCTTCCGTTAACGGGTAAAACTACTATTTTTTCGCTTTTAACCGACTATAAAATAGAGGATAGTTATAAAAGAGAGGCTATAAAAAGAACAGCTATTATCAAAGATGAAAGAGTTAATTCTCTTGCACGTTTATACAATCCTAAAAAGATTATCTTTGCTAGTTTAGATTTTATCGATATTCCAAGTTACGACCACAAAGGGGATCCAAGAGAAAAAACAAGAATTTTTCAGATGATACAAAATGTTGATGCTTTGCTTTTGGTTATAAGATCGTTCAAAAACCCCTCGGTACCTTGGCCTGAAAATGCTGATAATCCAATAAAACAACTAGAAATTTTGAAAACAGAGCTAATTCTCAGAGATTTAGAAATTGTAGAAAATCGATTAGAGAGGCTTGAAACGCAAAAGAAAAAGACAAAGTTCTCAGTGACGGAAGAAAATGAAGAAAAAATTTTGTTGAAAATAAAAGAAGTTTTAGAGGATGAGGTTTTCGTTTCCAAAATGGACTTGAGCGAGGAAGAAAAAAAATTAGTTGGTTCTTTAGCTTTATTCACTTTAAAACCCATTATCGTATGTGTCAATGTCGACGATGACCAATTTACAAAAGATAGTTACGAATATAAGGAACAGATAATTGAAGAATGTAAAAAACAGAATTTTGCGTATATTGAAATTGACGGAAAAATAGAAGTAGAAATAAACGAGCTAGAGAATGAAGAAGAAAAAAGATTATTCCTGGAAGATTTATCAATTAAAGAACCTGGTGTTGAAAGATTAGCAAAAATTGTGTATAATCATGTTGGACTAATTTCCTTTTTCACCGTAGGAAAAGACGAGGTAAGAGCATGGACCGTAAAAAAAGGCAGTACAATGAAGGAAGCTGCCGGGAAAATACATTCTGATTTTGAAAAGAATTTCATTCGCGCAGAGGTTATGAAATACGAGGATTTAATTAAATACGGAAGCGAAGAAGAAGTAAAAGAACAAGGACTTTGGAGATTAGCTGGAAAAGATGAAGTATTAGAAGATGGAGAAATATTAAACATTAGAGCTAATGCTTGATTAGAGGGGTGACCTAATGATACTTGTCACAGGAGGAGCTGGGTACATAGGTTCTCATTTGGTCAAAAGGTTGCAAGATCAAAATAAAGAAGTAGTAGTTTTTGATAACTTTGAAAAAGGTCATAAGTGGGCTGTCAAAGATGTACAAGTCGTTGAAGGAGATCTTAGAAACGAAAAAGATATTGATTATGTATTTGAAAATTACAAAATAGATGAAGTATATCATTTCGCAGCTTTTTCATTGGTTGGTGAATCAATGAAAGAACCTTATAAATATTTTAAAAACAATATATGTGGGACATTGAACCTTCTGAACAGTATGCAAAAACACAAAAGTAGGTACATAGTTTTTTCTTCTACCGCTGCTGTTTATGGAGAACCTAAAATAGTCCCCATCACTGAAGATCAACCTAAGAATCCTACAAACATCTATGGTCAATCAAAATTAATGGTTGAAGAAATACTAAATTGGTATTCTAAACTTGATATTATAAGGTATGTAGCTTTAAGATATTTCAATGCTGCCGGGGCATATTCTGATGGCAGTATAGGTGAAGCTCACGAACCGGAAACCCACTTGATCCCATTAGTTCTGGAAACAGCTTTAGGAAAAAGAGACAAGCTGTACGTTTATGGCGACGATTATCCAACCAAGGACGGAACACCCATTAGAGACTATATTCACGTGATGGATTTGATAGAAGCCCATATTTTAGCTATGAAATGGATGAAGGAAAATGAAAAATCTGACGTTTTTAATTTAGGTAACGGTCAAGGATTTACCGTTTTAGAGGTTATTAAAACAGCTGAAAAAGTAACTTCAAAAAAGATAAATTACGAAGTAGTAGAAAGAAGGTCTGGTGATCCTGCTGTTTTAATAGCTTCCTCAAAGAAAGCCGAACAAGTTTTAAACTGGCACCCTCAACATAAGGAATTAGAAAAGATAATATCTGACGCATGGAATTGGCACAAAAATAAGAATAGAAAGGTATTAGGAGGATAACTCATGGAGATAGTAGACCTAAAAAAATGGATAAGAGATATACCAGATTTTCCGGAAAAAGGCGTTATATTCAGAGATATCACCCCACTTTTGAAAAATCCAGAAGTTTTTAAGTATTCAGTCGAAAAAATCGCTGAATTGATAAAAGAGTGGGATTTTGATTGTATCGTATCCCCCGAGTCGAGGGGGTTTATATTTGCCACACCTTTAGCTTACATCATGAATAAAGAATTCGTTCCCATAAGAAAACCAGGAAAGCTACCTTACAAAACTTATTCGATCTCTTATGAACTAGAATATGGTCAAACATCTCTGGAAATGCATATTGACGCGATAGATAAAGGCGAAAAGGTGATAGTCGTTGATGATGTGTTAGCCACTGGAGGTACTACAAAAGCGATAAAGGAATTAATAGACAGAGCCGGAGGGAAAACCGTTGGTGTTGTCTGTCTTGCTGAACTAACCTACCTAAACCCAAGGGAAAATCTAAAAGATTTAGAAATTGCCAGTTTGATACGATATTGAAAGTATAATTTAAACGCAAGAAGGGGGAAAAAAGATGAATGGAATAAAATTTGATTTTTCAAATGTTTTCCATCCCAATATTGAAAATGGCTTAACTGAAGAAGAAATAAACGACCAAGCCAACAGAGTTCAAGATATTGTGGAAACGATAAAACAAAACAATCCTGGCTTTTTGAATCTACCTTTCACAAGGGTTTACATAGATAGAGTTTTGGATTTAAAAACGTGGATACAAAGTTTTGAAAGTGTAGTAGTTTTAGGCATAGGTGGTTCTGCATTAGGAAATCAAGCGCTGCAAACAGCCCTTAATCCATTGCATTATAACGCTTTGTCTAAAGAAATAAGAAAAACTCCTAAAATTTTCATCCTGGATAATGTTGACCCCGATTTTATAGCATCAGTTTTGGACCAAATCGATCCAAAGACTACTCTGTTCAATGTTATATCAAAATCCGGTACAACAGCAGAAGCCATGGCAAATTATCTAGTTGCAAGAGGAATAATCGAAGGATACGGATTAGATCCAAAAAAACACTTTCTATTCACCACCGATCCTGAAAAAGGTATATTAAAGAAGCTAGCTGAAGAGGAGGGAATAAAAACTTTAGATATACCTCCTTCAATTGGCGGTAGGTTTAGTGTTTTAACCCCTGTTGGCTTATTATCAGCTTTGGCAAGTGGAATAGATATAATTGATTTATACAACGGTGCCAAAGAAATGCACAAAAGGGTTACCAATCCAAATATTTGGGAAAATCCTGCGGCTTTTAACGCCTTAGTGCATTATCTATATTACCAGAAAGGTTACAATATTTCTGTAATGATGTCCTACTCAAACAAATTGTATCTACTAGCTGATTGGTACAGACAATTATGGGCAGAAAGTCTGGGGAAAAAATACAATTTAAAAGGTGAAATCGTGAACGTTGGGCAAACTCCAATAAAAGCATTAGGAACAACAGACCAACATTCCCAAGTTCAACTATACAACGAAGGGCCTTACGATAAAGTAATCACTTTCATACAACTAGAAAATTTCGAACGAAACATAAAAATCCCTAACATACACTGTGATCTTCCCGAGTTATCTTATCTGGGAGGTAAAAATCTTTCAGCCCTTTTGAATACAGAACTAGCTGGTACGGAATACGCTTTGACAGAAAACAATAGACCAAATCTAAAAGTTATTTTTCCTCAGATCAATCCCTTCAATGTGGGACAATTCATATTCGCATATGAATTTCAAACAGCAGTAATGGGAAATCTATTAGAGATAAACCCTTATGACCAACCGGGCGTCGAATTAGGTAAAAAGGTTACTTATGCTTTGATGGGAAGAAAAGGTTACGAAGATTTCAGCATTGAGGTAGAAAACAAACTTAAAAACAAAAAACAGGTGACGATGTAAAAATGGTAATAGGAATTACAGGCCCTGCAGGATCTGGAAAAAGCACTGTATCAAAGATAATAAAAAATATATACGGAGATAAGGCATCCATAATCGATGTGGATAGGTTAGGACACGAGGTCTTAACCTATTTTTTTATTAAAGAGAAATTAAAAGAAAATTTTGGAGAAGAAATATTCGATGATGATAACAATATTTCTAGATCAAAACTTGGCGAAATAGTTTTTTCAGACAAAGAAAAGTTAGAATTATTGAATAAGATAGTCCATCCAGAAATTCTTAAAAAAACTGAACAAATACTGAAAGAAATTTCAAATAAAAATGATATAATAATTGTAGATGCAGCTTTGCTTTTCAAAATAGGATTGGACAAATTATGCGATAAAATTATCTACGTAGATGCCCCAGAAGAATTACGTATTGAAAGACTGTCAGAAAATCGCGGTATCCCCTTGGAGAAAGCAAGAAACATCGTTAAATCCCAAGAATACATAAACTCTGAGCGTTGTGATTTTAAAATATCGAATATTGGTAATTTTGACCAATTGTACAAAGAAACAGAAAAAATTATCCAAAACTTATGAGGAGGTGTTCGGAATGAAGAAAGTTGTTTCTATTCTTTTTACGGTTTTACTTGTTTCTTTTGCTTTTTCTCAAGTTGAAATTGAGTTTTGGCACGCTATGGGGGGACAACTGGGAGAGACGTTGAATTCCTTAGTCGACACTTTTAATAGAGAAAACCCAGATGTCCATGTCTCAGCCATATATGTGGGAAACTACAGTGCCTTAAACCAAAAGTTACTTTCTACGATCACCGCTTACTCCCAAGGAAGTACTACAGACCTCCCAACTTTATCTCAAGCTTATGGAAACTGGACCGCAATGTACCTTTTTTCTGATGTAGTGCAACCACTTAACGGATATATTGAAAAGGATCCTGAGTTTAAAGAAGCTTGGGATAATCAGATATTCCCTGTTCTAAAGGATTTAGTTACATGGGGAGACACAGTATATGGAATCCCATTCAACAAATCTGTTTACGTTTATTATTATAACCCGGATCTCTTTGACCTATTTGGAGTTAATCCCCCCAAAACCATGGATGAATTATTTGAAGTAAGTGAACTTTTAACAATGGATTTGGATATGGATGGAGAAATGGATCAATACGGATTAGGTGCAAGAAACTTTATCGATGATTTTCAAATATTTTTATATGCACATAACGCAACATTTTTAGAATACGTCGGCGATGGCAAATACAAGATTGTTTTACCCGAAGAGAAAACAAAAGAGGTTTTGAGTTACATAAAGAACCTGAAAGATTCCGGATACGCTTTGTTCCAAAACGCCTATTTGGATCCCCAGTTCGGCTCTGGAGAAATAGCTGCATACATGGGAACGGTGG
This sequence comes from Petrotoga halophila DSM 16923, assembly GCF_002924615.1. NCBI lineage: Bacteria > Thermotogati > Thermotogota > Thermotogae > Petrotogales > Petrotogaceae > Petrotoga > Petrotoga halophila. The sequence continues at coordinate 67,071 of NZ_JALY01000138.1, forward strand.
CAGGTTTAACTTATGCTGAACAATCCTCCAGAGGAAAACACGGTGTTGCTTGGGCTCCATTACCTTCCGTAGATGGTGTTCCTCACTCTCCTATAGCTGGAACAGATTTGATAATGTTTAACTGGGTAGGTCAAGATCAAAAAGACGCAGCATGGAGATTCATGAAATTTTTGATGGATCCCGTTAATGTTGCTTACTGGTCTATAAATACGGGATATGTTCCAATAAGAAGAGATGTTGAAGAGGTTCCACAGTGGCAAACCTATACGGCAACAGATGATAAGCCAACTATTGCACTAAAAGAATTAGAAACTGCTATCCCAGATCCAAAGCCAGCCGCATGGAACGATATAAGAAACGATATCAGCACAGTATTTGCTAACTTCCTAAACGATATGGCGACTGTAGATGAAACATACGATGCCATCGTGAATACTTTAGAAAAAGGATTAAAGGAGACAGGTGAATACGCTGAATAATCAGTAATAATCATCAAAACCCCAGGTAGTATCAAAACCTGGGGTTTTATTTTGGTGGAGTTGATGGGATTCGAACCCACGACCTTTGCCTTGCGAAGGCAACGCGCTCCCGCTGCGCTACAACCCCTTCTTTTTATATTATATCAAAATTCATCAAATAATTAAACTTCTTGTATAATTCCATCTCTAATTTGAATAATTCTATCGGCTCTTTTTGCAATATTCAAATCATGGGTAACTACCACAAGCGTTGTGCCATTTTCTTTTCTTATTTCCTCCAAAAGTTCTATTATTATTTCACCATTTTCACTGTCAAGATTTCCGGTTGGCTCGTCAGCCCATATAACCTCTGGCGAATGTATTATAGCCCTTGCAATAGCAACTCTTTGTTGCTCTCCACCTGATAGTTCATAGGGGAATCTTTCTACTTTACTATCAAGCTTAACCTTCTTTAAAACTTCATAAGCTTTGTCTTTTGAGGTTTTGTTCTTTTCTCCTAAGATTAGCAAAGGCAACTGAACATTTTCTAAAACCGTCAAAACCGGAATAAGATTAAAAAATTGAAACACAAAGCCCATGTTTTTGGCTCTGAAGGAAGTCCGTTCTTCTTCTTTCAAATTTTGGAACGGAACCCCTTTAAAGTAAATCTCCCCTCTGGTAGGATTATCTATTGCCGAAAGGCAATTTAGTAAGGTGGTTTTACCTGAACCTGAAGGCCCTAATATACCAATAAATTCACCTTTTTTAATCGTTAGGTTAATGTTCTTTAAAGCCTCTACTTTTACTCTCTTATCGTTGTACACTTTGTACAATTCAATCGCTTTTATCAAAGCACTATTTTTATTCTCAACTTCCATTATCCAATCTCCCTCAAACTATCTGCTGGTGTGATTTTAGTTATTAAAAACGAAGGTATCATCAAGGTTAGAAAAGTGATTAAATATACCATTCCAATTATTCCAACTACATTCAACAAAGGAAAATAAAAATCAACATTTCCTAAAAATTGAAAGATGGCGAAAATTACATCCTTTGCAACTAGGTAACCTCCCACCAGACCAATGAAAGCTCCTACGGATACAATGCTGAAATTTTCAATGAGAAGTCCCTTGGTTATATCCTTTGAACTTGAACCAATAGCCCTTAGAGTTCCAATTATTCTTTGGCGAATTATACATGATCTCACAGAGTACAATGCCAGTCCTGAAAATCCGCTAATTAATCCAAGATAAAGCATTCCCATTGCTAAAGAAATTATACCATCCACCCCATTATAAATATTTTGTAATTCCTCTTCTATAAAAATGGGGAAATCAAAGTTTGACATATATTTCTGCTTAATTTCATCTATATTTTCTTTAGGCACATTCCCTAAAAGTATATCAACACTTTTCACACTATTAGGTTTAGAAACTATATTTGCAACATATTTTACAGGAATTGTAATATCTTTTAAGTCAAAAAAACCAACAACATCATAAGAAACGTTAGATTCTCCACCTAAGGGTGTAATAGAAGAAAGATTACCCTTCACGTATGCTGGGACTTTTTCTTCATCACTAAATTTTCCATAAAGAACGGTATTTTTACTTTTTAGTTCTTCTCTCCAATCTGTTACTGATTCCGATGGAATTATCGCCGATTCAAGAAAAGTATTGTCAACAAAAGCTATGATCTGTGAATTGAGCAGGGCAACTTGAACCTTAGTTGGCTTTTCTATTCCTTCATAAACAGCTATATCATCAGAAAAAAATAGATTTTTTATAGGATTTGATACAACCAGAAAATTGTATCCAAACAATCCCTCTTGCATAGAAGTATCAACAAACTTAACCAAATTAGCCGGGATAGAAGAAATAACAATCAAACCAAAAATAATTATACCAAACATCAAAGAAAGCATTAAAACTCTCACTGGGAATCTCTCAACATAAGAAAATCCTAAAAGAAACGGAACACTCTTCTTTGAAGAAAATAACTTAGAGAATCTTTTTAAAATAGGAATTATAGATGTAAAAAAAAGAACAACGATAAAGCCGAATAAAAAGGCTCTTTGAAAAATAAAATTGAAAGTTAACACTCTGGAATAGAGATTAAAAGATGTTTTACTAAGTATCATAAGAAAAATGGATAACCCAACATTAAATAAAGGGTTTTTGAATACAAATACTAATCCCAATGAAATTAGAATTAATCCAACAATTTCAAATTCATTTGCAAAGGAAGTTAACAGAAAACTAGATATAATAAAAAGAAGGGAAAACCAACCGTTAATACCATGAGGGACATACGCTTCCACATCTTTTTTCAAGGACTCCACCGGAGAATTGTTGGAAATATGTAACCCTTTAATCATAAAAATAATCAACGGAATTACAATACCTATTAAAAAACCAAATATTATTGTTTTAATACTCAATTCATAAGGAGCAATTGTAAAACTTCCTAAAGTTTCGAAAGTTAGACCTGATGCAATTTCACCAAGTTGATTTAACAAGGCGGCTCCTATTTTCGCCCCCAAAATAACCCCTATTAGAGAAGATATCCCAAAATACAACAGGGACTCCATAAAGAAAAGAAATAAGATCTTAAATCTTTTAAAACCTAAAATTCTTAAAATAGCCACCGTTTTTTCCTGCTCATTTGCAAAATTATTCCCGAAAACAATAACTAATATTAAACCTGCCAATATTGAAAAAGAACTAAAGGCAAAAACAATGTATCCTAGAATTTCATTTGCTGGGGAATTTAAAAAATCCTCTTTTATATTATTAATCTCCAAATTTGAAGGAAGGGAAATATCAGAAATATGTACATTTTCAGATTCAACGAAATCTACGTAAGCCTTTGATGGGAAAACTGTATTACCTTTGAAATCTGATACATTAACAAAGACTGATCCCGGATACTGTGCCATCTCTCCTCGATAATTCAAAAAACCTTTTTCACCAACATAGGAAATCTCTAAATTTTTTGAACCTCCAGGCATATGAATTACAATGGTTTCTCCTTCATTAACTCCAATTTCCTTTGCTATATCCTGAGATACAACTATTTTACCAGGGCTTAAATCAATAGTTTGACCTACAAAGTTTGAAAGGTCTTCTTCTTCAACCGCAACAACCAAAACTTCCAAAAAACGTCCGTTATTTTCTATTCTTCCAAAACTTTCCGAAACCGGCAGAATGTTTTTTACTTGGGGATTGCTTTTTAGATCGTCTAAAATCATTTGTGACAAAGGAAAAGAAAGAAATGGAGATGTCCTATTATTAACAATAAAGGCATCTGCTTGGCCAAAATTAACTTCCACTTGAGTTTTTCTATATGAAACTATCGAATCATTAAGGGAAAGAGAAGAAACAGTCAACAAAGAAGGGATGATAGCCCCCAATACTAGCAAAATACTTACTTGCCACTTCTTTAAAAAATTACGAAGGGCAAATTTCCAAAAAAACACTAAACCATCTCCCAAAAATGCGTTCTTCAGTGCATAGTGTTATTTTATCAAATTACATTAAAAAATACTATAGCATAATAAAAAAATATATCAAAATTCTTTGCATTCTAAAATGAGTTCAAGAGCTCAACAAAGTTCTCTATATAAAAATAATAAAAAAACAGAAAATTAACCTTCAAAAAGATTCGATATAATTATTTTTTGGTTAGAGTTTATAAGTACACTAAGATTCTAAAAAGCAGGAGGGAAAATAAATGCCTGAAGTAAAAGAATTTCAAGCAGAAACAAAACAATTACTCAATCTAATAATAAACTCCATTTACACTCACAAAGACATATTTTTAAGAGAGTTGATTTCTAACGCGTCGGACGCGCTTGATAAAATCAGATTCTTATCTTTAAAAGACCCTGGCGTTCTACAAAATGATACTGAATTGCAGATAAGGATTGAAATAGACAAAGATAACAACACTTTGATAGTTGAAGATAACGGTATTGGAATGTCTTATGAAGAAGTAATCGAAAACTTGGGAACTATTGCAAAATCAGGCACTAAAAACTTTCTGGAACAACTAAAACAGGCTCAATCTGAAAACACTATAATAAACCTCATAGGGCAATTCGGAGTTGGGTTTTATTCGGTATTCATGGTTGCGAAAAAAGTTATTGTAGAAACAAAAAAATGGGATCAGGATAAAGGTGTGAGATGGGAATCCGATGGAATAGGAACTTATTCAATTGAAGAGTGTGAAAAAGCCAATAGAGGAACTAAGATTACCCTAATATTGAAAGACGATCTAGATGAGGATGAAAATTATTTGGACCAATATAAAATTCAAGAATTAGTCAAAAAACACTCTAACTATATAAAATATCCCATAAAAATGAAATGGGAAGAAGAAGTAGAAGCAGGTAAAAAGAAGATAACCGATAAAATACTTAATTCGATGGTTCCCTTATGGAACAAAAACAAAGAAGAAATATCTCAAAATGAATACAACGAGTTCTACAAAGAACATTTTTACGATTGGAACGATCCTTTCGATGTTATTCATTTCAAAGCTGAAGGAACAACGGTTGAATTCACCGCATTGCTTTATATTCCTTCTAAGTTGCCCTTTACTTTTTTCAGTAAAGATTACAAAAGGGGCTTAAACCTCTATTCAAAGAACGTTTTTATAATGGAAAACTGTGAAGAAGTTCTCCCCGATTATTTGGGGTTCGTTAAAGGATTGGTGGATTCTCCAGACTTCTCTTTGAATATCTCAAGAGAAATACTCCAAAAAAACAAACAACTAAAAGTAATAAGAAAAAATATTGAAAGAAAGATATTAGATGCTTTAAAATCAAAACTCGAAAACGAAAGAGAAAAGTACGTGGAATTTTGGAAAGAATTTGGAAAGGTTATAAAAGCAGGATTGTACCAAAATATACTGGAAAAAGAAAAAGTTCAAGATCTGCTTTTATTCGAAAGTTCTACGTCTGATAAAAATATGGTAACCCTTAAAGAATATATTTCAAAAATGAAAGAAGATCAAGGTAATTACATATATTACGCAGTGGGGGAAAGCAAAGATATTATTGAAAACCTACCTCAAATGGAAACTTTCAAAGAAAAAGGTTATGAGGTGTTGTACTTAACAGATGAAATAGACGAATTTCTCATCAAATTGATGCATGACTACGAAGGAAAAGAATTCAAATCGATCAGCAGTTCAAATGTAAAAATAGATGAAAAATTTAAAGAAAAAGAAGAAGAAAACAAAGACTTGCTCCAAAAAATAAAAGAGTATCTTAAAGACAAAGTAAAAGATGTTAGATTAACAGATAAATTGAAGGAATCCCCCGCATGTATAGTAAGTGCCAACGAAGCAATCTCCTTGAACATGGAAAAAACCCTAAAAAACTTAGAGCAACTACCTTTTGAAGCTGAAAAGATCTTAGAGCTAAATCCTGATCATCAAGTATTTAAAATATTAACAGATATATACCACAAAGATCCCCACTCAGAAGAAATTAAAGATTACGCTGAATTACTTTACAATCAATCTTTGTTACTTGAAGGATTAGAAATCGAAGATAAAACTACATTTGCAAAACTGATCACAAAGCTAATGATAAAATCAAAAAAATAAAGACGCCCTAAAAG
>NZ_JALY01000254.1:0-47490 GCF_002924615.1 Petrotoga halophila DSM 16923
GGGCAAAGGGGCGCTATATTATAATGTTTTAGATCTTCTTAAGAAAGTAATTATAAAGAAGGGGGAACAACGATGGCAGAAAGTAAACAATTGAAAGTTACTATTTTATACGATAACACAGTGTATGACAAAGATCTCCAAGCTAATTGGGGATTTTCTGCTTTGATTGAAGTAGAAAAAGCACCTAAGATACTTTTCGATACTGGTGGAAGTGGAGAGATTCTGTTAAACAACATGAAAAAGTTGGGAGTTGATCCATCTACAATAGATGAGGTTTTTATATCTCACAATCACTACGATCATGTGGGAGGCTTGTCGGGTTTTCTTTCGGAAAACCCTAATGTAACGGTTTACGTTCCACCATCTTTTAAGGGAGTGAAAAATGCGAAAGAAGTTGTTACCATAAAAGGTCCTACTGAAATACATGAAGGCATTTATTCCACTGGAGAATTAGAAGGGATAGAACAATCTCTTTGTGTAAAAACTGAAAAAGGAATAATAGTCATAGCTGGATGCTCTCATCCAAAGATGGAGAATATATTAAAAACCGCTTCAACATTTGGAGATGTCTATGGAATAATTGGAGGGTTACACGGAACACCTGCAGAATCTTTGAAAGGTTTAAAACTAATTTGTGCAACACATTGTACCCAACACAAAGAAGATATTAAAAGGCTTTTTCCAGAAGCGTATATAGAAGGTGGCGCAGGAAAGGTTATTGAAATTTAAAAAATTTGAAAGTATTAATTAGTGGTAAGAATTATGAGTGATTTCTGGATTTTTATTAAATTAGGTTTCCTTTATTTAAATAGTTACTAAATTTAGGAATTCCAAAGATTGTAAAAAAACGAAAATTGGAGGGATACAATTTTGAAAATAAGCATAATAGGAACGGGAAGAGTGGGTTCAAGTACCGCTTTCGCTTTAATAAACGCAGCGGTTGCTGACGAGATCGTTCTTTACGATCTCAACAAAGAAATGGCTGAAGGTGAAGCATTGGATTTACTGCATGCTACAACTTTTCACAAAAGAATGATCATAAGGGCTGGGGAGTATAGCGATATAGAAGGAAGCGATATAGTAATTATTACAGCAGGAGCCGCACAAAAGCCTGGCGAAACAAGGTTAGATTTGACCATAAAAAATGCTAAAATAATAAAAGGCATTTCAGAGAACATAAAAAAATATGCTCCAAATGCGTTGATAATAAATATTACTAACCCTGTTGATGTTATGAGCTATGTGGTATGGAAAGTAACTGGTTTTGAATCTAATAGAGTAATTGGAACTGGAACTATATTGGACACTGCAAGGCTGAGAGCCTTAATAGGTAAAAATTGTGGGGTTTCTCCAATGAGTGTTCACGCCTATATAATAGGGGAACATGGTGACTCAGAGTTGGTAGCGTGGAGTTCGGCAATGATTGGAGGTGTTCCAATTAAAGGTTTTTGCCGTAATTGCCCGTACAAAGATAACTGTAATAAAGATCTGAGTAAGATTTTTGAAGATGTAAAAAATTCTGCTTACACTATAATAAGCAAAAAAGGTGCAACTAATTATGGAATAGCTTCAGCAACAACTGCACTAGTAGAATCGATAATAAAGAATGAAGGTAGGGTATATACACCTTCGGTGTTGCTGGATGATATGTACATAGGATATCCGGCGGTTATAAACAAAGACGGTGTGGAACGAACTATCGATATAACTTTGAATGATGAAGAAACTGAAAAGTTTGAAAGATCAAAAAATATAATCAAAGAGTATCTTGAATCAATCAAAAACTTGCTTTAAGGGGAAGAGCGACTATGAAAAAGTTTTTAAGTATATTTTTGTTGCTTATACTGTTTTCTATGACTCTCTATTCAATCGAATATGTAACCCTATCGTCAGAATTAACGGAAAACTTAAGTGGAAGGGTAAGTATTCCATTTTTTTACGGTACAAAGGATGCACCAAGTGCCTTTCTTTTAAATAGTTACTTAGCAAAAGATGTTGAAGACTTCTTAAGTGAATATCTCGATGAGTCTTATAGCTTTAGAAATAGTATAGAAGATTCTAAAGGGCCATACGTTGAAGTGATAATAGAATCAGAAGTTGGATTTGATTCAGATAGTTTTGTCAGTTTTTATGCGGACTATTTTTCTTTTGTTTATCTACAAGCTCATCCAATGACTACAAGAGAAACTTACAATTACGATCTAACTCTAAGTAAATTTCTAAATCTCTACGATTTCTTAGATTTATATAGTAACGACACAGGTGAATCTTTTCAAATAATCAAAGAAACCATAATCGAAGAAATAAACTCAGACCCTAAAATTTATTTTAATGTTGATGAAACTCTAGACACGATAGGGTATGATAGAGATTATTATGTTACAAATGAAGATCTGGTAATAATCTACCAGCTCTATGAAATTGCTCCATATTCATCTGGTATAAGAGAGTTCAAAATACCTCTTAAAGAATTAGGCATAGAAATTCAATAAGAGATGTCAGCCAACTGTGGGTGGGGAACAGGCTAAAGGGATTAAAATTTCTTTTTCCTCATGGATGGGCAGCGAGGCTAAGGATCAATACCTTAACTCTTCCTCACGGTTGGGGAGCAGAGTAAAGGGATTAAAATACCCTTTCCTTATGGGTGGGAAGCGGGGCGAAGGGGCGCTAAAGTAAGGTTTAGAACTTCTAAAAAAACATTAACAAAAATAATTAATGGAGGGAAAACAACAACATGGATGTAATAGAAATAATCAAACAAAGAAGAAGCATCAGAAAGTTCAAGCAAGATCCCATCGATGATGAAATATTGAAAGAGTTAGTAGATTGTGCAAGGTTAGCCCCTTGCGCTTCAAATAAACAACCATTAGAGTTTATAGTTGTAAAAGATAAAGAAATTTGCGATAAAGTCTTTGAAAATTTAGGTTGGGCTAGCTACATATCCCCAAAAGGGACTCCTAAAGAAGGGGAAAAGCCAACTGCTTATATTTTTATTTTAGTTAACAAACATAGAGCCACGAAATGGATTGGTCACGATATAGGAGCCGCGTTTGAAAATATCTTGTTAGCTGCTTGGTCAAAAGGTATAGGGGGATGTCCTATCGTTACTATCAACAGGGAAAATGTAAGAGAAATCCTAAAAGTTCCTGATGACTATGAGATTGATACAGTAATTCCCTTAGGTTATAAAGGGCATGAATCTTTTGCAGAGGATAACGATGAGACAGTTGAATATTATATAGACGAGAACAGCAATTTCCACGTTCCAAAAAGGCCTCTTGAAAAGGTTATTCATTTTGATAAATTTTGATTAAATTATTTGTGAGGAACATAGGAGGATAACAAATGGCTCAAAATAACCTTGATACTAAAACTTTAGAAAATTGGCTTTGGGAAGCGGCGTGTAAAATAAATGGTCTGAAGTTACCAAAAAAACTACAAATGTTGGAGAGTATTTAACCGATGTCATACGAACGATTGCAAGAATATCTTAATAGAAACATAGAAAAAAATTAAAAAGGGGTGGAAGTGTTGTTCGAAATATCCGAGAAAAAGAAGTTAGCTCAAGATGTATACAGTGTTTGGGTTGAAGCACCAAAGATAGCAGCACATGCACAACCCGGTCAGTTCGTTATAGTTATAGCAGAGGAAGATGGAGAAAGGATTCCTCTAACTATAGTCGATAAAGCTGAAGATAAGATAAGGCTCATATTTCAAGTGGTTGGTAAAAGTACGAAGAAAATGGCAACTTTTGAAAATAGAGATTCCTTTGCCCATGTCGTTGGACCTTTGGGCAATCCTTCAGAAATCGAATATTATGGGACGGTATTATTGATTGGTGGAGGTATAGGTGTTGCCCCAATTTTACCTATTTTAAAAGCGTTGAAAGAAAAAGGCAACAGGGTAATATCGATTATGGGAGCAAGAACCGCTGATCTTTTAATTTTAGAAGATGAGTTTTCACAGTTTTCTGATAAGTTAATAGTAACAACAGATGATGGATCAAAAGGTATCAAGGGTTTGGTTACCGATGGTATGAAAAAAGTAGTGTCAGATGGTGAAAAAATAGATAAGGCTTGGGCTATTGGACCTGTTATAATGATGAAATTTGCCACAAAGACCGCTCAAGAACTTGGTTTTCCCATAATAGTATCTTTGAATCCAATTATGGTAGATGGAACAGGAATGTGTGGTGGTTGCAGAGTAACTGTTGGAGATAGCGTTAAATTTGCCTGTGTGGATGGCCCTGAATTTGAAGGTGAGCTCGTTGGCTGGGATGAATTGTTAAAGAGGCTGGGGCAGTACAAAGTCGAGGAAAAGGAGTCTTTAGAAGAAAAAAAGAAAAAACGTCCAAAAAAGATTTTGAGGAAAAAAGTTCCTGTGAAAAAACAACCTCCTGAAGAGAGAAAGCACAACTTTCAAGAGGTTGCATATGGTTATTGTTTGGAAGAGGCTATGATGGAAGCCGATAGATGCCTACAATGTCCAGATAGCGCATATAATTGTATAAACGGATGTCCTGTTGGGGTAGATATAAGAGGGTTTATAAGAGAGTTGAGAGATGGTAACCTTGCTAAATCTGCAGAGATACTGAAGAGTTACAACAATTTACCCGCCATTTGTGGAAGGGTTTGCCCGCAAGAGAATCAGTGTGAAGGTGCATGTACCTTGGGTAAATCAGGTGCTTTTGAACCAGTTGCCATAGGTAGATTAGAAAGGTTTGTGGCGGATTGGGAAAGAGTTCAAAGAAAAAGTGAAAAGAATAATATCCAAGTGTCTAAAAACAATATCAAAGGGAAGGTTGCTGTTGTAGGTGCAGGACCTTCGGGACTAACGGTGGCAGCAGATTTGGCAAAGATGGGATATTACGTAAAAATTTTTGAAGCCTTACACAAACCAGGAGGAGTTCTGACTTATGGTATCCCTGAGTTTAGGCTTCCAAAGGAGATAGTTTTTGAAGAAGTTAAATATGTTAAATCACTAGGGGTGGAAATTGAGCCCGATGTTGTTGTAGGAAAGACAGTTACAATAGATGAAATGAGAGAAGAGTTCGACGCTATATTTATAGGAACAGGTGCAGGAACCCCCAGATTCTTGAATATCCCAGGAGAAAATTTGAATGGTGTTTACTCCTCAAGCGAATTCTTAACAAGGGTTAATTTGATGAAAGCCTATGAGTTCCCTCTGGTTGATACTCCCGTTAAGATAGGCAAACATGTGGTAGTTGTTGGAGGAGGGAACGTCGCGATGGATGCTTCAAGATCGGCGTTAAGGCTTGGTGCTGAAACCGTCACAGTGGTGTATAGAAGAACGGAACAAGAGATGCCTGCAAGGAAAGAAGAATATGAAAACGCCGTTGAAGAGGGAATTAATTTTATGTGGCTGACTAATCCAATAGAGTGTAAAGGAAACGAAAAGGGAGAATTGACAAATGTAATCTGTCAAAAGATGAAACTGGGAGACCCTGATTCTTCTGGTAGAAGAAGGCCTATCCCCATTGAAAATAGTAATGTTGAAATACCTGCAGATCTTTTTATCGTTGCTATAGGTCAAGAGTCAAACAAGGTATTACTCAACGCATTTCCTGAATTGAAACTGAATAAATGGGGTTATATAGAGGCAGATCCCGTTACCGGTGCTACTTCTGTTGAAGGAGTCTGGGCAGGAGGCGACATAGTTACAGGAGCAGCAACCGTTATCGAGGCAATGGGGGCAGGTAAAAGGTCTGCTAAGGCAATAGATGAATATATTTCATTGAAGGTAGGAAAATTTTGATGGATTTTGAGGAAGAAAATAGAATGATGGTTGAGTATCAGCTTAAAAGAAGAGGTATAATCGATGAAAAAGTTCTAAATGCTTTTTTGAAGGTTAAAAGACATTTGTTTGTTCCAAAAAATCTTGAGAAGTATGCATATGATGATTGCCCTTTGCCTATTGGTGAAGGGCAAACTATTTCTCAACCTTATATAATAGGCTTAATGCTTCAACTATTAGAATTAAAAGAAAAAGACGTAGTTTTAGAAATAGGTACTGGGTCTGGTTATCAAACGGCTTTACTGGCAGAGATAGCACGTTTTGTTTATACGATAGAACGAAATGAAACGTTAGCCCAAAGAGCAAAAAGTAAATTTGAGGAATTAGGTTATAAAAATATTGTTTTAGAGGTTGGGGATGGAACAAAAGGTTGGAAAAAAGAAAAGGTTGAATTTAACGGAATTATAGTTTCAGCAGCAGCGCCAAAAGTTCCTGATCCTTTGTTTTCTCAACTAAAAGTTGGTGGAAGAATGGTAATTCCGATTGGTTCTAGAACCTTTCAACGTTTACATAAAATAACCAAGTTAGAGGATGGAAATATGAAGGTTGAATACTCTGATGGTTGTATGTTTGTGCCTTTAATAGGTGAAAATGGTTGGTGAGAGTTTTTAGTTAAAATAGAAAATATCCCGCAAAAAGCGGGATATTTTAATTATTAATATGGAAAAGTTATCTCAGGAACTTCAAATGATCCTATTTGGGATGGATCTGATGGTATTGTCAGTTTACCTTCTTTTATCAATTTTTTTAGATATTCGATTTCGACAAAATATCTAATGGGTACCATGCTTCTTGTGTATTTCATTGGCGTTATACTTACACCGTCTTCTTTCATACCTAATCTAAAGACACCAGATTCAAAGGTTCTTACAGACATGGCGCTTTGAATGCCTTCAAAAGCAGCTGTATCCACTCTTTTCATAGCACTTGTCAATACGTAGCCCGGAGCCATGTAATCTTGGTCTACATCCACACCTATTGCAAAAAAGTTTTTATCTAATTCATAGTATTTATCGATGATTTGCTCTAAGGGGGCATTTTTGGGTAGATTGTATAGATTACTTCCTCTTTCTTTAGCAGCATCAATTACGCCGTTCCCCGTTGGTCCAGCTGCATGAAAAACAATATCTGCACCGTTTTCCATCTGTGTTAGAGCTAAACTCTTTCCTAAAGCAGGGTCGTTGAATGTGTTCGCATAACCTGATATGACTTGGACATCTTCGTTATGTAATTCATTGTATACTTTAACCCCTGCTGCGTAGCCAGCTTCGAATTTGGTGACGGCAGGAACTGGAACTCCTCCTATAAACCCTACTTTTCCTGTTTTGGTCATCATTGCAGCCAAATAACCTGCTGGGAAGCTTGATTCATGCTCGTTGAAAACATAACAAACAACGTTTGAAGGGACTATCTGTCCAGGAGATGGTTCGATATCGATGCCCACAAAATAAACATCAGGAAATTGAGGAGCTACGTTGAATAAAACATCCGTCATCATAAATCCCACGGCGATTACCACGTCTGAATCTCTTGCAGCGTTAGATAGATTTGGTAAATAATCTGTTTGTTCAGATGATTGGATTACTGCGATTTCTACCCCTAATTCGTCCTTCGCTCTTAAAACGCCTTGCCATGTTCCGTCGTTGAAAGATTTGTCGCCCAATCCTCCTACGTCGGTGACCATGGTTACTTTGAAAGCGAAAATAGTGGAAAATAAGAACAAAACAACAAAGAAAACACTGAAGTACTTTTTCATAAAAATCGCCTCCTTTGGGATGTATAATTATTATAGCATATTCGGTTTTAAAGTTTTTACCAAGAGTAGTTTTACAATTTGATGATATAATAAAAATACAGATCATGAAGTGGGCTACATGGCTCTTCCCCTACGGGTTATAAACTGCAGATCCTTCCTTAGAGGGGCGGGGAATTGGAGTGAAGTATAAAAACCCTTTATCCTTATGGGTGGGGAGCCGGAATGAAGTATAAAAACTCTTTATCCTTATGGGTGGGGAGCCGGGATGAAGTATAAAAACTCTTTATCCTTATGAGTGCGGAGCCGGGATGAAGGATAAAAACTCTTTATCCTTATGGGTGGGGAGCGGGGCGAAGGGGCGCTAAAGAAAGCTTTTTAAGAGTGTATATAGTATTATTTTAGTGCTTTTTTTCACATAAATATGTTAAAAATTGCTCAAATTTAATGAAAATATTAACAATTTAGATTCTATTAATAAATACCATTAAAATTTTTGCATTTCAAAATTAGAAGTTTCCAATCTCAAAAATAGAAGGAGGCGAAGGAATGGAAAAGTATTATGAAAAAGAACTTTTGGAAGAACTTCACGATATTCAAGAAACATACGGGTTCATCTCTGAAGAGGATATCTTGAGAATCTCACAAAAAAGAGACATCCCCAAAGCTCAGTTGTATGGAGTGATCAGTTTTTATTCTATGTTCCATCTTGAACCAACTGGGAAATACATCGTACGTGTTTGTGACAGTGTCTCATGTAGATTAAACGAGTCCGCAGCACTAGTTAAAGCCCTAAAAGATTATCTCAAAGTTGGAGAAAATGAAACCACAAAAGACAAAAAATTCACCTTAGAAGTAGTTGAATGTTTGGGACATTGCGATGAAGGACCTGTAATGATGGTTAACGATACTTATTATACTCATCTAACGGTTACCAAGGCTATTCAAATACTCGATTCACTCGAATAGGAGGCTAAATAAATGGAAAAAATCTTTTTAAAAAAGGACTTGGGTAAAAGTTTGGAAGAATACGACTTTCCCGGCTTGAAAAATGCTTTGAAGATGGAACCCCAAAAAGTAATCAACAAAATGAAAGAAAGCGGTTTAAGGGGCAGAGGCGGAGCTGGTTTTCCTACAGGTATAAAATGGGAAACGGTACTTTCAATTAAAGATGACACCAAGTTTATCATATGTAATGCTGATGAAGGAGAACCAGGAACTTTCAAAGACAGATTTTTGTTGGAAAATCTACCTTTTAAAGTTTTGGAAGGTATAATAATCAGCGGATATGCCACTGGATCAAAATATGGTTACATCTACATTAGAGGTGAATACGTAGAGGCAATAAAAATCGTTAAGAAAGCAATCGAAAAACTTTATGAAAAAAATATATTGGGAGAAAATATTCTAAACTCAGATTTCTCGTTTGATTTGAAGTTAGTGAGAGGTGCAGGCGCCTACGTATGTGGAGACGAGACATCTTTAATCAATTCCATTGAAGGAGACAGAGGAAAATCTCGTATAAAACCTCCTTTACCAGTTTTTGAAGGATTGTATGGCAAACCGACAGTTGTCAATAACGTTGAAACATTAGCTGCAGCAGCAGAAATAATGAACTATGATAACAACCCTTATTCAGAAATGGGAACTGAAAAAAGTAGAGGAACAAAATTAGTCTCTATCAGTGGTGACGTCAACAAACCCGGCGTTTACGAAGTGGAATTTGGAAAGTTAACAGTTAGAGATATCGTACAAGAATTGGCAGGAGGGGTTAAAGGGGAAAAAATCGGTTTTGTTATCCCAGGTGGAATTTCCACCGAAGTATTAACTGAAGAGGAATTAGATGTACCTTACACCTATGAAAATCTTCAAAAAATGGGGAGTAACATCGGATCTGGCGGAATGATAGTAGTTTCTTCACAAAGAAATTATTTAGAAATCGTTAAAAATGTCTCCGACTTTTTCCGAGACGAAACATGTGGAACGTGTTTCCCATGTAGAGAAGGAAACAAGAATATAAGCAAAATCGTTTCGGATATATATAAAAGAGGATATCCGACTTCAAAAGATATAGAAATAATCTCTGATATACAGTACGCGGTAAGTTCTGCAGCACGCTGTGGATTTGGAGAATCTTCGTTGAACCTCATTCTCTCCCTGTTTGAGAAATTTTACACAAAGAAGGTGGAAGTATGAAAGTAAAGATAAACAACAGAGAATATGAATTTGACCATGAAATTAGTATTTTAGATGCCACAAAGAATGCTCACATAAAAATACCAACACTTTGTTATTCTGAAAAGCTTGAACCTTTTGGAAGTTGTAGACTTTGCTCTGTTGAAATAAAGGGTGAAAGAACCTTAAAACCAGCTTGTGTAACAAAAATAACCGATGGTATGGAAATCTTTACTCATTCTCAAAGAGTAAGAAAAACAAGAAAAACTATCATGGAATTGATAATAGCTTCTCATGGAATAAGCTGCAACTTAAATTGCCTTACATGCTCAAAATCGGGCAGTTGTGAGATAAAAGAGATTGCTGAAGAAATAGGTGTTACTGAAATAAGGGTTCCTCCGATATCTAATGGTCTTCCAGAAGATAGAAGCAGTTATTCTATTGTGAGAGAGCCTCAAAAATGTATTGTTTGTAACCGATGCGTCAGAAAATGCTCAGAAGTTCAGTCGGTTAACATATTAACGATTGCAAACAGAGGGCCCGATACATACGTGACAACTTTCATGGACAAAGGCATGGGGAACGTAGATTGTACAAATTGTGGGCAATGTATCTTAGAATGCCCCACAGGAGCATTACATGAAGTTTATCAAATGGATCAAGTTTGGAATGCTCTCTCTGACGAAAGTAAATTTGTAATCGTTCAAACGGCTCCTGCCGTTAGAGTTGCAATAGCAGAAGAATTCGAAGCGGAACCCGGAAAAATCGCTACAGGACAAATGGTGGCAGGATTAAGATTGTTAGGATTTGACAAAGTATTCGATACTAACTTTTCCGCAGACTTAACGATAATGGAAGAAGCTAGTGAATTCCTTGAAAGATTTAAAAACAATGGGAAACTTCCTTTATTCACTTCTTGCAGTCCTGGATGGGTTAAATTCTTAGAACATAATTATCCCGATTTTATTGATAATCTTTCGTCATGTAAATCTCCTCAACAAATGTTTGGGGCTATTGCTAAGACATATTATGCAAACAAATTAGGAATTTCAAAAGAAGATATGGTTGTAGTTTCTATAATGCCATGCACCGCTAAGAAATTTGAACGGGTTAGACCCGAGATGAAGGGTGATGTCGATTATGTATTAACTACCCGTGAATTGGCAAAAATGTTTAAACTAGCTGGTATAGATTTGTTGAACGTCCCACCGGAGGACTACGATGAGCCCTTAGGCATCTCTTCTGGTGCCGGCGCTATTTTTGGAGCAACAGGTGGTGTTATGGAAGCCGCACTTAGGACTGCTTACGAAGTGATAACTGGTGAAGAATTAGAAAAATTAGACTTTGAAGCCGTCAGAGGTATTGAAGGAATAAAAGAAGCAACGGTAGAAATAAACGGAATAAATTTAAAAGTAGCTGTTGTGAATGGTTTGGGGAACGCTAGAAAGGTTTTAGAAATGATCAAAAGCGGTGAAAAAGAGTATCACTTTGTGGAATTCATGGCATGTCCGGGAGGATGTATTGGTGGAGGTGGTCAACCTATCCCTACAAACAATGAAATAATTCTAAAAAGAATGCAGGCGATATACGAAATTGACCGATCTTCACCAATAAGAAAATCTCATGAAAACCCTGCTATCAAAACTTTATACGAAGAATTTCTAGAAGAACCATTAAGCGAGAAATCTCATGAATTGTTGCACACAACTTATCTTGCAAGGAGCTAATAAGGGCCTTTTGGCCCTTATTTTTCAACAGGTAAAAACAAAGAAAACACAGTTCCTTTTCCAACTTCGCTCTTGACTTCTATTCTTCCATCATGAGCATTAACGATCTCTTTAACAATTGCAAGCCCTAAGCCGGTACTTTTTTCACTGCTTGTCCTTGCTTTATCTCCTCTATAGAAACGATCGAATATTCTATGTGAATCTTCTTGGGGAATACCTCTACCGGTGTCTTTTATCGATATTTTAGCAAAATTACTAATTTTAACAGAAGAAATAGTAACTTTTCCTTTATCCGTGTACTTTAAAGAATTATCTAAAATGTTTATGATTGCTTCTTTTAATTTATCTTTATCTGCCAAGATATTTAACTCTTCCAATTTTTCAACTTGCAAAGTTAAACCTTTGTTGTGGTACAAAGGACTTACTTTTTTTATGACTTCCTCCAACAAAGATTTCAAATTAATTTTCGTAAAATTGTAGAATTGAGTTTTGTTATCACTCCTAGCTAAAAAAAGCAATTTATCGATAATTTCTGACATATAAGAAGTTTCTTCTAAGATCGACTCTAAAGATTTTTTATACTCTTCTACCGATCTGTCTTTTTTCAAAGACAAACTACTTTCAGCTTGAATTACAGAAAGTGGCGTTCTCAAATCATGAGAAACATCTGCGGTGAATTGCTTCTGTTGTTCAAAGGCTTTTTCAAGTCTAGAAATCATTTGATTCAATGTGGAGGCTAGCCTTCCTAACTCATCTTGTGACTTTACTTTTATCCTTTCATTCAAATTATTTTCCTCGATATTTTTTGCCGTATCTATAATTTTTTCAACAGGTCGAAGAGAACTATCGGCATAAAAAAATCCCCCTATCCCCGCAAGAATCATTACTAAAACACCAGTCGATATCAAAATCATTTTCAAACGAGCCAAAACATTCTCTATTTCATTTGTAAATCTTCCAATGATTATGACAACATTTGAATTTTCGTTTAGTTGTGCGTTTGAAATATAAAATCTAGTGTTCCAATTGAAATCAGTAGTTAAATTGAAAAAAAATGTTTCGCCAGAGTTAGCTTTTTGCACTTTACCCTGAATATCAGGTATTTTTATAAGATAACCATAAAATCGTAATAAGCTACCATCGTCACTATAAATGAAAATCATTTCGTTTGGCAAGGCTTTTATATTTTCAATATCTTCAACATTCACTGCTTTTTTCAATACTCCTTTAAAATCATCCATTCTTGTCAACAAAAAATTATCAATGTTATCATATAGGCTATAGCTCAAAGCATAATAAGAGCTCAGCCCAAATACTAAAAGCAAAATGGCCATGATCAGCAAGTACCAAACGGTCAATTTGAATTTTATGCTCTTAAAAAAACTTAAGATACCGTTAACCTATAACCAGCTCCTCTGACAGTTTCTAAAATTTTACCTTCTTTATCACCAATTTTCTTTCTCAACCTTCTTATATATACGTCTATAACGTTTGAATTCCCTTCAAAGTCGATATCCCACATTTTTTCCTCAAGAATAGTTCTGGTAACTACTATTTTTGGGTTTCTCATAAAATACTCCAAGATATTGTATTCCTTTGGGGTTAATTTCAATTTTTTCTCCCCCATCCAAACTTCCCTTGTTAAGGTGTTTAAAGTTAAATCTCCAACTTTAAGAATTGGGTTGCGAGTAAAACTTTCTCTTCTTAGCAAAGATCTAACCCTTGCAAATAATTCGTCGAAATCAAAAGGTTTTATCAAATAATCATCTGCTCCGGAATCTAAACCCTTAACTCTGTCTCCCACACTATCTTTTGCTGTTAGCATCAATATTGGAGTATTGATGTTTTCTTTTCTTAAATTTTGACAAACGGTTATCCCATCTTTTTTTGGTAGCATAATATCTAAAATTATCAAATCGTATGAAGCATATTTTGCATAGTTTTCCGCTTCTTCTCCGTCGTAAACAACGTCGATACAGTATCCTTCTTCCGTAAGTCCCCTTTTTATTATATTCGCAAGTTTTTCTTCATCTTCAACAACAAGGATTTTCATAATTATTCACCTCGATAATTAATATTCTATCACAACTAATTTTCTGACATTCAAATTAAACTTTTATGAAAGAAACGACTTTTTATATATTAACAAGCCACATGAAAAAAGCTGCTATTGGAGCCATAGTCAAATTATCGTTTAACCAATTACCAAACCCCTCCACAACAGTTGCCGAAAGTGCACCCGCAACCAAGCTCATATAACTAATTGGTAAACCGAGCAAATTCATGTAAACAACTCCTGATACAAAAGAAATGAAAAAACATGCTAAACTCCCTTCCACGGACTTCCCTTTCAACCATTGATGTTTACCCCTCTTTTTTCCTACCAACACAGCCCAAGAGTCTCCCAGTACTAACATCACAATAGAGATCAAAGAATATGGAACAGGGAACAATCCCGCAATAGCTGAACCCATAAGAAAATAACTTGTTCCCGAAATCTTATGAGCTTCTTCACTTTTTCCAACGGGTTTAAAAATTTTCTTCAAAAATTCATTTATACTCTTTGAATATTTTCTTATTAATTCAAGAGAAAGTGCTATTAAACCAGCAATTACAACAATATACCTAAAAACTACAGGACCCCAGAGAGGGTAAGCAAGTGCTGGAAACAAAAGGCCCATATAACGCCAGATCTTTCTTCTAACAAAATTCTCTTTTAAAGGCTTTTTAACCTCTTTGAAAGCACTTTTCAAATTCTCCCAACCTTTAATAAAAAGCCAAGCCACCAAAATAATAGTCAAAATAATACCCAATAAATCCATAGTACCTCTCAGATATCCTATCAAAATAACAAAAGGCCACAAAAATGACAAAACAAACATTATCCCCTTACCAAAAGTAAGCCATAACGTTCCAGCTAATATACCAAAAGCTGCAGACTCTAATGGAAACAAAACAACAAAAGATCCCACAGCGGCTGCTACCCCAACACCACCTTTACCCTTCAGCCAAATAGACCAAGAATGACCTATTATTGCTACTAAAGCAAGTAATGGCCACCAACTCTTACCTATACCAAGCGTAAAACCAATTAAAATAGCCAAAACCCCTTTGGTAGAATCTCCCGTAAAAGACAATACACCTGCCTCAGGTCCGGCTATTTTCCAAGCGTTAGTTGTGCCAACATTTTTAGTTCCTTCTTTTCTAATATCCTTTCCTGAAAAAATTTTTGCAAAAATAAAACTCCATGGTATCGAACCAATAAGATAACTCGCAATCAACGAGATTAAAAATCTCACCTCGATCACCTCTTATTTTTAATTATACTCTAGTTTTCAAATCTTTAGAAAAAATGAGAAAAATCAACCTAATCAAAAATATTTGCATTTAATTGGATTACATTGACTATGATCAAGTAAAATCAAGATTGACTTTTTGTTTATTTTAATTTAAAATGGATATAAATAAATTCGATTTTAGAATGAATTAATTAAAGGAGCTAAAAAACATGCCAGTTAAAATTTCTTTTATAGGAGCAGGAAGTGTCAGATACACAGTGAAATTAGTAGGTGATTTAGTAAAGACAAAGGAATTAAATGGAAGTTTAATCTCATTCATGGACATAGACGAAGAACGGTTAAATGCCGTAGATAACCTTGCTAAAAGATACACAGAAGAAATAGGTGGAAATCTTAAATTTGAGAAGACTACCAACCGTGAAGAATCTTTAAAAGATGCAGACTTTGTTATAAACACGGCATTATACAGAGCACCAGATCATGAAGATGGTTATGTAAGTTATGAAATCATGAGAGATGTTGCAGAAAAATATGGTTACTACAGAGGAATAGATAGTCAAGAGTTCAACATGGTATCGGATTATTATACATTCACAAACTACAACCATCTGAAATTATCACTCGATATAGCCAAATCGATTGAAAAAATATGTCCGAATGCATGGCTTATACAAACTGCTAACCCCGTTTTTGAAATTACACAATTGATTAAAAGGCTGACCAACGTAAAAGTAGTAGGCTTTTGTCATGGGGTTGGTGGTGTCCATGAAGTTCTAAAAACTTTAGGATTAGAAGAAAAAGAAACTGATTGGCAGGTAGCTGGAGTAAACCATGGGATTTGGTTGAACAGATTTCTATACAAAGGCGAAGATGGCTACCAAATCTTAGATAAATGGATAGAAGAAGAATCAAACAATTGGGAACCAAAAGACCCTTGGGATACACATTTAGCTCCTGCAGTTATCGATATGTACAAATTCTATGGATTGTTACCCATAGGAGACACAACTAGAAACAGCACTTGGAAACATCATCATAGTTTACAAGCAAAAAAGAAATGGTATGGAAAGTTCGGGGCAATAGACAACGAAGTTGAAAGGCCGAAGTTCTATGAAGAACTACGTCAAATAAAAAGATTGATAATTCAAGTTTCGAAAGATCCAAGTATCAAAATAACAGAACACTGGCCTGAAGAATTCCCTAAAGAAAAAATGAGCGGTGAACAACAGGTACCTTTTATAAACGCTTTAACTAACGATGTTGAAGCAAGATTATTCTTGAATGTCTTGAATAATGGAACGATAAAAAACATTCCTAACGATGTAGTTGTAGAAGTGCCTGTAAAAGTTAACAAAAATGGAATATTCCCTGAAAAGATACAACCAGATCTACCAGAAAAGATTAAAAATTACTATATAAGCCCCAGAATCACAAGAATGGAAATGGCATTAGAAGCCTTTATAACGGGAAACAGAAATATCTTAGAAGAAGTTTTAGTAAGAGATCCAAGAACCAAAAATTATAATGATATTCCTAAATTGTGGAATGAGATATTCGATCTACCATTTAACAAGGAAATGAAGGAACATTATAGAAGTTAATAACGTGTTTAAACGAGGGAGGTGATTTATAAACCGTGCAAAAAGATTCAATATTTGTCGAAGATGATACCAGGTATTCTGATTCTTGGAGATTGGAAAAAACCAAATTACAGGAGGTGTTTGTGGTGAAAAAGTTGTTTATTGTTACGTTAGCTTTGGTAATGGTGTTTTCAGTAACTATCTTTCCTTTACAAAAACAAGGTGACAAAATCATTTTGAGAGCCTCTGACGATCATGCATGGGGTTATCCAACGGTAGAAGGTTTAGATGTTATGGCAAAACTAGTTAATATGTGGACTAACGGAAGAATAGAAATAAAAATCTATCCTAGCGCTACTTTAGGATCTGAAAAAGAAACTATCGAACAAACACAAATGGGTATAATAGACATAAACAGAACTTCTATTTCTCCTTTAACTTCGCTATACGATAAGCTAAACGTTTTAGCATTACCCTACCTATATAGAGATAGAGACCATATGTGGAATGTTTTAAACGGCGACATTGGTCAGAGCATTCTTGAAGAATTACAACAAGTAGGTTTGGTAGGATTAGCTTACATGGACTCCGGTGCAAGAAGCTTTTATGCTAAAAAGCCCATATATTCACCGGATGATATGAAAGGTATGGTAATTAGAGTTCAAAAAAGTGAATTAATGATGGATGTAGTGGGGGCATTGGGAGCAAAGCCTACCCCAATGGCTTTTGAAGAAGTATATACAGCTTTACAAACTGGCGTTATAGATGCGGCAGAAAATAATCCTCCTAGTTATTTAGAAACAGCTCATTATGAAGTAGCTCCTTATTATTCTTTAGATGAGCATTCAATGGTTCCAGAAATGATTTATATGAGTAAAGTTACTTGGGATCAATTATCAGAACAAGACAGACAAATTATAAAAATGGCTGCTCAAGCAGCTCAAGAAGCAGAAATTAAACTCTGGCTTGATCAAGAAAAAGCTGCTTTGAAAGAGGTACAAGATGCAGGAGTGACGATTATTCATCCAGAAAAACAGCCTTTTATAGATGCTATGGAGGATGTTTATAAAAAATATGGTGCAAAATATTCTGATCTCATTGAACAAATCCAATCGATAGAATGAGTTTCCTTTTGGAGAAGGGGAAACTCTCCCCTTCTCTTAATAATTTTAAAGGTAGCATTAACTTCCCAACACAAGGAGGAAACGAAAATGCATAGATTTTTCGAGAGGGTTGACAAAATCTTTTTTGCCTTATTGGGTGCCGCACTACTTTTTAATGTTGCTATCACATTTTCACAAGTGATTGCTAGATATATTTTTAATTCTCCTTTGTTTTGGCAGGAGGAAATGTCAGGTGTAACAATGATTTATTTAGTGGTTATAGGAACTACATGGGGAATCAGGAAATCTATTCATATTTCGATTTCAGTAGTCTCTAACTTTTTATTTAAGAAAGCCCCTATAATACCCGATATATTGGAAATTTTAGCATATATTGCTTACTCCATTCTAGCAATCATTTATGGATTCCAACTTGCAGATTTAACAAAATTTCAAACATTGCCTACCCTTGGAATAAAGCAATCTTACATTTATGGAGTTATCCCTATTAGTGGATTTATAATGTTTTATTTTGTATTTGAAAGAATATTTGCATTGTGGAAAAGCAAAAAAGAGGGGGATAAAATATGAATGCTGCTATTATACTTATTGTAAGTTTCTTAGTAATGATTTTTTTGAGAATACCTATATCTTTTTCTCTATTATTTTCCTCTTTTTTAACAGTATTTTATTTGGGTCTCCCTCCAATGATTGTATTACAAAGAATGGCCGACCCTCTTGACAACATTTCTTTGATGGCTATCCCTTTTTTCATTTTAGCTGGGCAGATAATGGCTGAATCAGGAATAGCAAAAAGATTAGTCGATTTTGCCAATCTTTTGGTTGGAAGAATACGCGGGGGATTAGCTTTTGCGAATATTGTTGCATCAATGTTTTTTGGCGGAATGTCAGGATCTTCCGTGGCCGATACAGCCTCAATTGGTTCTATTTTAATACCAGAAATGGAAAAACATGGTTATGAGAAAGACTATTCTATCGCAGTTACTGTTACGTCTTCAACGGAAGGTTTAGTAATACCTCCTAGTCACAACGCAATAATCTACGCTCAAGCTGCTGGTGGCGTTTCTATAGCGAGTTTATTCCTAGCTGGTGCAATACCAGGAATTATGATAGGTTTAGGTTTGATGATACCAGCTTACATTATAGCAGTAAAAAAAGGATATCCTAAAGGGAATCCTCCAAAAGGAAAAGCCGCTTTAAAAGTCGCTTTAGATTCTATTTGGGGCCTGATGACTATTGTCATAATTCTTGGAGGCGTTTTGTCAGGAATATTTACGGCAACAGAATCCTCAGTAATTGCTGTAGTATATGCTTTATTAGTTGCTACTTTTGTATATAAAGAACTAACAACAACAAAATTTCTCAAAATTATGAGAGAAACTTTAGCAACTACTATAGCCGTTCTTTTTTTAATTGGGGCAGCTTCAGCTTTTGGTTGGCTATTAGCCTATCTAAATATTCCAGAATTGGTTGCAAATACAATCTTAAATATCTCCTCCAATAAGTACATCATTTTACTAATAATAAACGCTGTTTTGTTGTTGTTAGGGATGATTATGGATATGGCACCTTTGATAGTTATAACTACTCCAATATTCTTACCCCTGGTAGTGGATCTAGGTATTAGTCCAATACACTTTGGAATAATTTTGATGGTAAACTTGGGAATAGGATTATGTACCCCTCCTGTCGGAAACACTTTATTTGTTGGAACTGTAGTCGGAAAGTCAACTATCGAAAATGTTTTCAAAGCGATGTGGCCGTTTTATCTTGCCATGATTGGAATACTGTTACTAGTAACATATGTTCCGTTTTTTGCGGAATGGTTACCATCTCTAATCTCATTCTAGAAATTGAAGGCGGATTGAAATGAGCAATAAGGTCAGATTTGGTTTGATAGGTGCGGGAAGTGTGGCAAAAGTTCATGCTAAAGCTTTACATAATTTAGAAGATGGCCAATTAGTATCAATCTCTACAAGAAACAAAAGAAAAGGAGAATTTTTTGTAAAAGAGTTTAATTGTGATTATTACACTGATTACAGAGAGCTCCTAGAAAAAAGTGATATAGACGTAGTATGTGTTACTCTTCCAAGTGGATTACATGCGGATATTGGAATAGAAGCTGCGAAATTCGGAAAACATGTAGTAGTTGAAAAGCCTATAGATATAACACTTAAAAAGGCAGATGCATTGATAAATGAGTGTGAAAGACAACATGTTCAGTTAAGTGTGATTTTTCAAAGGAGATTTTCAGATGCGATAATAAAATTAAAAAAATCCATAGAAAAAGACAATTTTGGACAATTGAATTTTGGTGCAGCTCATACTAAATGGTATAGAAGCCAAGATTACTTTAACGATAGTAATTGGCATGGAACATGGCAATTAGATGGAGGCGGTGCATTAATTAACCAGTCAATACACTATGTTGATCTCCTGCGTTACACTATGGGAGAAATTGATGAGGTTTTTGCTTTTTCCGCTACAAGGACGCATGATATCGAAGTAGAAGATATTTTAACTGGGACAGTTAAGTTCAAAAATGGGGCACTTGGACTTATTGAAGCTAACACAGCTGCTTACCCAGGATTGTATACTAGATTGGACGTTTATGGTGAAAAAGGATTAGTGGTAATTGTCGACGAAAAAATAGACACTTGGAAAACGGACCAATACACTTTTGAAAGAAAAGAAAGCGAAAAGCAAATATCTGGGCAAAGCTCTCCAGAAATCGATTATTATTTACATCAAAGGCAGTTAAAAAATATAATTGAAAGTATTTTAGAAAATAAAAAACCTATGGTCACTGGAATAGATGCCAGAAATACCTTATCAGTAGTATTAGCGTTATATGAATCATCAAGAACCAAGAGACCTCAGAAGGTTGATATTATATAGAATTAAGATGTATAAAATTTAATAGACAGTTATCCTTGTGGGCGGGTTGCGGGGTGAAGGGGCGCCAAAATAAGTTTTAAACTTTCTAAAGGTGGTATAAAATTTTACGATAGGAGGTTAGAAAAATGTCTTTTTTAGACGAAAATTATTTACTACAAAACAACACTTCGAAGATGTTGTATAATTCAATTAAAGATCTCCCTATCTTAGATGCTCACAATCACGGGGATGTGGAAGAGATCGTTGAGAACAAAGGTTGGGATGACATCTGGCAAGTTGAAGGCGAGACAGATCATTATGTTTGGGAATTAATGAGAAAAAGAGGTGTTCCCGAAGAAAAAATAACTGGAAATGCTTCAAATAAGGAAAAGTGGATGGCATTGGCTGAAGTTTTCCCTGGGTTCGTTGGCAATCCTACATACGAATGGATACACCTCGATCTAAAAAGAAGGTTTAAAATAGAGGATACCATTTCAAAGTATACCGCTGAAAAGATATGGCAAGATACTTCTTTATTACTAAAAAGTGAAAGTATGAAACCTCAACGATTATTAAAAGAAATGAACGTAGAAATAATGTGTACAACAAATGATCCAACTGAGGATCTCTCATACCATGAAAAAGCTAAAGATATTGAAGGAATAAAGATTCTTCCCACTTGGAGACCAGACAAAGCTATGAACATTGAAAAAGAAAATTGGAAAGAATTTGTAGAAAAGCTAGGAGAAATAACAAAAGAAAATGTTGAACGCTTTGAAGGGTTCTTAAATGCTCTTTACAAGACTCACAAAAAATTTGAAGAACTTGGTGGAGTGTCGAGCGATCATGGGATATTTGAACCCGTTTCATACCCAGTTGAAAAAGAAAGGGTACAAGAAGTATATGAAAAAGCACTTTCAAAAAAAGAGTTAACTAAACAAGAAATTTCAGACTTTAAATCCTTCATGTTTTATGAATTTGGCAAGATGAACGCTGAGAGCAATTGGGTTATGCAATTACATATTGGTGCTGTGCGAGATTATAGAGACAAGTTATATAATACTTTGGGGCCAGACACTGGAGGGGATATTTCAACCAGCAACGTTGACTTGGCAAATGGGTTAAGATACTTTTTAAACCAATTTGATGAAAAATTGAAAGTTGTTTTGTACTGTTTGGATCCGTCACTATTTCCAACCGTTGCCACAATAGCAAGGGCCTTTCCAAACGTTAGCCTTGGAGCACCTTGGTGGTTCAACGACAGCCCCTTTGGAATGGAGATGTATTTAAAATATATATCCACCATTGACCTTCTTAGCGACTTAGCGGGTTGGGTAACAGATTCAAGAAAGCTAATCTCCTACGGTTCAAGGACAGAGATGTTCAGAAGAGAGTTGTCTAACGTGGTTGGTGAAATGGTAGAAAAAGGTCAAATACCTATCAGGGAAGCATTTGATTTGGTGAGAGATATTAGTTACTTTAGACCAAAAAGGTTGTTTTTTGAAAAAATTTAGATAAAAATTATTAAACTCGGAGGTACCAATTTGATGAAAAAAGCATCCTTGTCTTCTTTAAAAGAAAATAATGCAGCACTTATTTTTCAATCATTAAGGATTAATGGCCCTATGACAAGGGCCAAAATTGCAAGAGAAACACGACTCATGCCTTCGACTGTGAGTTATATAACGAACCTTTTAATACATAAAAAGGTCTTGAAAGAAGTTGGAAGTGAGGATGTTTCTCGCGTTGGGAAAAAGGGTATTCTACTTGATATAAACTACGATAATTTCTTGTTTATTGGATATGATGTGGGTTCTGCATACTCAAGGGTTATTGTCTCAAGCGGGAAGGGCGACATCTTATATTCCAAAAGATTCGCCTCAGAGAAAAACGACAAATTGTTGAAGCAGATTTATGAAAATATAAAAATTGTTAAAAACAAATTCGACATAATCGGTATAGGGATGGCTTTTCCTGGTTATATAGACCCAGAAAGTGGTGTGGTTATAAGATGTCACAATATTGATATATCAAACTTTGAGGTAAAAAAGGTAATGAAAAAAGAGTTCAATCTGCCAGCTTACGTGGATCATAACACAATAATGATGGCACGGAGCTTAATTTCTAACAATTCCCACAAAGAGAAAGATTTTTGTGTAATCAACATTGGTCCAGGTATAGGAGTAGGGATAGTAAGTAATGGAAAGATATTGAGGGGATATAAGAACGCTGCGGGAGAGTTAGGCCATGTTACGGTTAACCCCGAAGGAAGAAGGTGTAACTGCGGTAAAAATGGTTGTTTGGAAACAGAAAGCTCCAGTAAGGCGATTGTTAGAAATTACGAAGAAATATCCGGGAAAAAATTAGAGTGTGAAGGAAGTTGTGAATCTAAATTGGTATATGAATTAGCCAAAAAAGGTGATGAAAATGCGGTAAAAGCGTTTGAAAGAGCTGGAAAATATTTAGGAATTGGCATTGCTACTTTAGTCAATATTTTAAATCCAGAAAAGGTCTATATAGCAGGTGGGGTGTCAAACGGATGGGAATTTCTCAAAGACTCCACTGAACAAAGTTACAACCAGCATATATTTTACGCAAATAAAGATGTAACTATTGAAGTTTCTTCGATAGGAGAATATATAACAGCTTGTGGAGCTGCGACTTATGCCTTCGAAAAATATGCAAGAGAAGAATTAATACCATGAGGAGGAAAATTTAAATGTTTACAATTTTACCAAAGAAAGGGATCTCTTTGGGTCTTGGAGATAGAATAGGGATTGCAACCACGGGCCATATAAAAGTTGCAAAAAAATACAACTTCTTTCCTGTTTTCGCACAACAAAGTATTAGGGAGTTAAATTTTACAGGAAGAACGTTTACTGATGTAAGAAAAGACGTACTAAACGCGCTTGTTGAAGAAAATTATGTTGGAAACAGTGGATTTGATGGAGATCATTTGAAAAGTGACGAGGAGATTCAATATGCTTTAGATTCGGGAATTACAATGTTGACTTTGGATTGTTCGGAACATATGAATAAAGATTCTTCTATAAAAGACCAAATATTTGAACAATTTTATAACAAAAGCTTTTTTGTAAACGATATGCCCATAGAATATTCAGATAAAAACGAATTGAATAAAATTGTTTCAATTTATGCCAGCGTTATCGAAAGAGTTATAGATGTATGGAACAAATTTCCAAAGGTAAATAAAAAAGAGGTAACTTTTGAAGTTTCAGTTGACGAGACAGATGTTCCAACAGATGAAAAAACACATTTTTTGATCTCTAAATATATCTACGATGAAGGAGTAAAAATAGATACACTGGCTCCTCGCTTCCCTGGAGAGTTTCAAAAAGGTATTGACTATATAGGAAATATACAAGAGTTTAAAAAGTCTCTTATCAAACAAGACAAAATAGCCAAATACTTTGGATATAGGCTTTCCATTCATTCTGGTAGCGATAAATTCTCTATTTATCCCATAATAGGTGAAGTTACTCAAGGGAATTACCACCTAAAAACATCTGGAACCAGCTATCTCGAAGCAATTAAGGTTATAGCTCAAAAAGATCCTGAATTCTTCAAAAAAATTTGGCAAACATGCCTTGATAAAAGAGAAGAGATGGATAAATATTACCATCTTTCCTGTGACCCTTTCTCTGTTCCAAAAGATCTATCCCCAACAGAGTACCTCAAAAATCCAGATGCAAGGCAAACACTGCATGTTTCATATATGTTCGTTTTGAACCCACAATACGATTTCAGAGAAAAGTTCTTTGAGATCCTTATAAAATACCAAAATGAATACCATGAAAACGTTGAAAATCATATAGAGAAACATGTTAAAGAACTTAAAATTGAAGAAACAAAATAAAAACAAAAAACTAAGAAAACAGGAGCATTTATTAGCTAAACTTAAATAATTGCTAATAAATGCTCTTAATTGTTTATAATCAGATTTGACAAGTAAATGTTATTTTACTATAATTTTTCTGATTTAAAAAAAGAAAGTTACTTTCTTAATAAGAAAAGAAATATCCCCAGCTCAAAAGTAAAATTATTGATTTTCCTAAATATCCGAAAGCATTAAAAAATGAGAAAATGCATGTTTTAGAATTTGTAAACTCAGTAAAAATATATTAATTAAGGAGAAAAGTGTATGAAAAAAGTTTATTTTGCAGTAGTAGGAGTTAGAAACTTTGCAGCAGAACATATCAAGTTTATAAAACAATTGGAAAATGAGGGAGAACTCAAATTAGCAGGAATAGGAATAGGGGTAGAAGATAGAAGGAAAAATTTTGACCTTGAGAAAAAATTTAAAAAAGAAGGAGTAGAGATTTTCTACTCGTATGATGACCTTTTAAAAAACGCTCGAGATTTTGTAGATGTAATCACCTTACCGACTGCTATTCATACTCATAGCGAAATGGCAATAAAAGCTATGAAATACGGATATAATGTTTTATTAGAAAAACCTCCAGCTGCTACCGTTCAAGAAGTGGATAAAATTATAGAAGCAGAGAAAGAAACGGGAAAGTTTTGTTCGATAGGCTTTCATATGATTCATTCGAGATCTATCAGAAAGTTGAAAGAAATTATTTTGCAAGGAAAATTAGGGCAAATTAAAGAAATCAGTTGTAAAGCTATATGGCCAAGATATCGTTCATATTATACCAGAAATGAATGGGCCGGTAAAAGTATATACAACGGACATATTATATTAGATGGACCTATAAATAACGCTTTAGCCCATTACTTAAATAATATGCTTTACTTAATAGGTCCTAGTATGAACGAATCAATCGATCTTGAAACTGTGAGAGCTGAATTATATAGAGCTCACACTTACATTGAAACAGAAGATACTTCATGTATAGAAGCTAAAGCAATTAATGGTACAAAGATACATTTCTATGTAACTCATGCTTCAAATAAAAAATTAGATCCCTATATGGTAATCGAAGGAACAAAAGGGAAAGCCTTTTGGGATTTTTCTGAAAAAACAACCATATATTTAAATAATGGGGAAAAAATAGAGTTTGATAATGAAGGAATAGACCCTCATTTAGAAGTCTTTAGAATTGTAGCTAAAAGGCATTTAGGTATTATAGATGAACTATACTCCACACCAAAAAATTCACGACCCTTTGTAGTAGCTGTAAATGGTGTCTACGACTCAGCTGAAAAGATTATTCCTATACCAAAAAATTTCATAAAAGAATATGAAGAAGAAAATGAATATAAAACTGTTTTAAATAATATTGATGAAATAATAGATGAAGCCTTTGAAAAGAAAGTGCTTTTTTCAGATTTAGAAATCCCATGGGCTCGTGCAACAAAAGAAATAAATATAAAGGAATATAAATCTTTCAACCCATTTTCCTGAGTTTGACAGTTGGGAGATGCTTTTTCAATAAACCAAACGGAAGAAAGCGGGTTTGAGGGGATAAAACACCTATTTTTTTGAAAAAATTCTTTTACTGTAGTGACACTTTTTTCTTCTCTAATTATATTATTCTCTTGACTTCATAATAGTTTTGTGGTATAATATTAAAGACATTATGAAGTTGGGAGATGATTTGGATGTATGTTAGAACCGTAAAAAACAATCAAGGGAAAGAATACTTAAGAATAGTGGAAAGTTATCGTGAAAACGGTAAGAATAAACAAAAGATAATTGCTAATTTGGGTAGAATCGATACGATCAGTGAAGAAGAAGTGAAAAATATTATTAAAAAACTCGTACAGATATATGATATAAAAGGTTATGTGAATTTGAATAATGTTGAGGAAGCACCTGATAAGAAGAATTATGGGATAAAGGTAATAGTGGATAGATTGTTTGAAAGGTATGAGATGGATAAGTTCTTTGAAAAGATGGATAAAAAGATAAGATTCGATGTGGAGGATTTGTTGAAAATAATGGTTATGAACAGAATAATAGAACCGAAAAGCAAGTTGGGAATATTCAAAGAATTAGATTATTATGGATTCAAAAGAATAGATGAGGCAGAAACGGACGAAGAAGGGATAGCCTTACAATGGATGTACAGGACGCTAGATGTGTTAGCGCAAAAGAAGGAAGAGTTGGAGAAACATCTGTACGATCAAAGGATAAGTTTATTCAATTCTGTAGTAGATTTAGTGTTTTACGATGTAACGACGTTAGCCTTTGAGACACAACAAACGAACGAGTTACTACAAATGGGATATTCTAAAGATAAGAAGTTCAACGAATCACAGGTGGTTTTAGGGATGTCGATAGATAGGGATAGGATGCCAGTTAGTTTTGATATATATCCAGGTAACACGTTTGAAGGACATACGTTCAAAGATACGATAGAGGCAATGAAAAATAGATATCAGTTGGGAAAGGTAATAGTGGTTTCTGATAGGGGGATGATGAGTAGAACCAATATGGAAATAGTAGAGAATTCCGATTACGAATTCATAGTTGGTAAATCGATAAAACAGTTAAAAAAGGTAGATATATTCGATGGGGAGTTCACTGAAATATCAAAAGGGATTGAATACAGAGAAATAGAATACGAAGGGAAAAGATTACTCATAATACATTCAAAGGAAAGGGCCGAAAAAGATAGAAAAGACAGGATTAGATTGATTGAAAAAGCGAAGAAAATGTTGAAAGATGGGGAAATAGAATCAAAAAGCAAAAGAGGTGCAAAAAAGTACTTAAAGACGAAGAACGAAGTAGATTATACACTTGATATCGAAAAGATAGAAAAAGACGAAAAATATGACGGATACTATGGAATAATAACAAACACACAATTGAATCCAAAACAGATATTAGAGCAATACCATACCTTGTGGAAAGTGGAAGAAAGTTTCAGAACACTAAAGAATTATCTTGAAACAAGACCGATATTTCATTGGACACAGAAAAGGATAAAGGGACACATAGTGATGAGTTTCGTATCTTACATAATGCAAAGAACACTTGAATTAGAACTTGAAAGAAACAATATAGAATACTCACACGAAAAGATAAGAGAAGCGATTAAAAACATGGAATACATAGATATTAAAACCAACGAACAGCATTTTGCCATTAGAACCAACATGAATCTTTTAGCTCAAAAGATATTGAAGATACTTAATATACCAATTCCAAAAGTGGTAACCCCATATGAGGAATTCATAGAGAAACTGAAACTACAGGGCCAAAATGAGGAAAATAAAGGATTAGAAAGGAGCAAAGCAAAAGCGTAAGTCTAAAACACTGATAAATAAAGGAAAAGAAAGGCATGTAGTGACACTTTTGAAAAACAGAGAAAGCAAAAAACGCTTTTTTGCAATTATTCATGCCTGTTTTAGAATTCTTACGTTTTTGTAACTGTCAAACTCAGGTGTTTTAAATAATATTGATGAAATAATAGATGAAGCCTTTGAAAAGAAAGTGCTTTTTTCAGATTTAGAAATCCCATGGGCTCGTGCAACAAAAGAAATAAATATAAAGGAATATAAATCTTTCAACCCATTTTTGAAAAAAGAAGCTTAGGAGTCTTTAATATGAAGGTATGCTTTGTAGGTTCAAGTGGCCATTATCATGATGTTTTAACGCCTTTAAGACTTTACCATGATCTGAATATACATGTTGTGGGGATTGCTCCCGGATCAACTGGAGAAAGCATAGATAAATTACGTAAAGAAATAGAAGACTTGGGATATAAACCAAAAATATATGAAGATTACAAAAAAATGTTTGACGAAACTAACCCAGATATAGCCGTTATTAATTGCTTTTTTGGTGATTTAGCTAAAGCTTCAATTGAAGCTCTAAACAGAAAGATTCATGTTTTTACAGAAAAGCCTGCAGCCACAAATTTTGAAGATCTTGATTTATTAAAGGAAGCTTACTTAAAAAGTCAATGTTCTTTCACAGCTATGTTCGGTATAAGGTACAAACCATGGTTTTTAACAGCTTATAATTATTTAAAAAAAGGTGTTGTAGGAGAAATAAGACTTCTCAATGCTCAAAAATCTTATAAACTTGGTCAAAGAGAGCCATTTTATAAACAAAGAAAAACTTATGGAGGCACTATTCCATGGGTTGGAAGCCATGGGGTTGATTGGATCCGGTGGTTTACAGGACTAAATTTTATTTCTGTATATGCAGCTCATTCGAAAAAATACAATAATAACTATGGGGATTTAGAGACAAGTGCATTATGCCACTTTGAACTTGAAAATGAAATTTTTGCTTCATTATCGATAGATTACTACAGACCCAACAATGCTCCTACACATGATGACGATAGATTAAGAGTTGTTGGCACAAAAGGCATAATAGAAATAATGCATAATAAAGTATATTTAATCAATAATGAAGTGCCTGGGATTCGTGAACTACCGTTAGAACAAGAAAAAAGCATATTTCTAGATTTTTTAAGTGAGATAGAGAAGAAAGGAAAGTGTATGGTCACTGCTGAGGATTCTTTTGAAGTGACAAGGATATGTTTAAAAGCCCTTCAATCTGCCGACAAAGAAAAAATTATATTTCTATGATTTGAAAAATCAAAGTAATCCTGAAAAAGCCAAAAAGCACTTAGAATAGAAAAATTTTGAGAAATGAATAAATTTTTTAAAAAGATTACCGAATGCAGCAAAAATCATCATTTTGGAAAAAACAATAGAAAATACGTTAAAATATGGTTTAAATACAGTTTAGAAAAAAGAAGGCGATTTGGATTCGGGTTCACAAATTTCTAAAAATAATATGATGTTTTACCATGAGGAGGCGAATATTTTATATTGAAGGTATTAAAAGTTGGTTAAAATGCATGTTCCAGAGTTTTTAAAGTGTCTATAATACATATTATATGAGGAGGAAAGAGTTTATGGCTACATATTACGAAAAGCAAAAGGCAAGAAAAGTAAGAAAAATATGGGCCCAAAGTGATGCTCTACGTATGGGTATAGGATGGGATGAATATGATCTAGAGAAGCCATATATTTTAGTTGAAGATACATTTGGCGAATCTCATCCTGGAAGTATCCATCTTAATAAATTAACTGATCAAGTAAACCAAGGAATAATAGAGAAGGGTGGCAGGCCACATGATTTCCATGTCACCGATATATGTGATGGATGGGCTCAAGGTCACAATGGCATGAACTATATACTTGCATCCAGAGAAGTAATTGCTGATATGGTGGAGACACATGGTAATGTAAATCCATTTGATGGTATGATTTTAATTTCATCTTGTGACAAACCTATTCCAGCTCATCTAATAGCAGCAGCTAGGTTGGATTATCCAACTATTTTTGTTCCAGGTGGATCAATGAGACCAGGCCCATATATGACAACTTCAGGTAGGGCCGGAGAAATAAGCTTAAAAGTAAAACAAGGATTAATTGATGATTTTGAGGTCATGCAATATAAAAAGACAGGATGCCCTTCTTGTGGTGCGTGCCAATTTATGGGGACTGCAAGCACTATGCAATGTATGGCAGAAGCATTAGGCTTAGCTTTACCAGGTACGGCTTTATCTCCTTCTACCATGATAGATATATTACATACATCAAGACAAGCAGGTAGAAAAATTATAGAACTTATGGAGAAAGGCATTACCGCAAGAGATATTTTAACTCCTGAGGCTTTTAGAAATGCTATTATTGTACATGCGGCAATTGGAGGTTCAACGAATGCTATGATTCATCTTCCAGCCATTGCACACGAGTTAGGTTGGGAATTAGAAGTGGAAGAATTTGATGAAATTAATAAATTTATACCACATTTGTGTAATATAGCTCCAAGCGGAAAGTATCCAACAGAAACCTTATGGTTTGCAGGGGGAATTCCAGCTGTCGAAGAAGAACTTAAGGAATATTTAAATCTGGATGTTTTGACAGTGACTGGAAAAACATTGGGTGAAAACTTAAAAGATATTAAAGAGTCTGGTTTTTACGAGAGAAATTTAGGATACTTATTTAATTATAATTTGAAAAAAGAAGAAATCATTACACCTATAAATAAATGTGAAGAGTATGGTTCAGTAGCTGTATTAAAAGGAAACATTGCTCCTGAAGGTGCAGTCATAAAATATTCGGCAGTTTCAGAAGATATGATGTATCATGTAGGAAAAGCTAGAGTATTTAACAGTGAGGAAGATTGTAATAAAGCTGTAGTGGAGGAAAAAGTTGATGCCGGAGATGTTCTTTTTATCAGATATGAAGGACCTAGAGGATCAGGAATGCCTGAAATGTTTATGACAACTGAAGCCATTATGAATGATCCAAAACTAAGATCCTCAACAGTACTAATAACCGATGGAAGATTTTCTGGTGCAACAAAAGGACCATGTGTAGGGCACGTATCTCCGGAAGCAATGGTAGGTGGACCAATTGCTTTTGTTGAAGATAACGATTTAATTGAATTAGATATTAATAATAGAAAATTAAATATCATTGGTATTGATGGACAAGAGATGGAAGAAAAGGACATCCAAAAGATATTAGCAAAGAGAAAAGAATATTGGGTAAAACCTGATTATTCAGGTAGAAGAGGAATTTTTAAAAAATATACAGAGAGAGCTACTTCAGCTATGAAGGGCGCATATATGGAGTGATAAAATCAATAAAATTACAACATCAGTAATGGTTTGTATTTAAGGAAATAAAAGAACGGCTAAAGTTTTTGCCTTTTAGACTGTTAATAGGACTAATTATGACCATTGTATCTGTAATTGCCTATGGCATACCGGAAAAAAATCTTTAATTCTTGTTTCGCTAATGAAATTTTACAAATTTATAAAGCAAGCTATACATTTAAAGTTTTAGTTATGATTTTGGAGAAGAGCTAGAAGTGCATTTTAATGTAAACCTGTATAATATTTTAAAGTTTAAATTGAATGTTTGGAGGTATAAATTAAATGAATTATGAGATAATTACCCCTGTAGTTACAGCTTTTAATAAGAACGAAGAAATAGACTACAAAGCAAACGAAAGAATTATCGATTTTTTAATAGAGGGTGGTGTAAATGGTATATTGGTTCTTGGCTCTGCTGGGGAATTTACAGGATTAAGCTATGAAGAAAAAAAAGACTTTTTTAAATTTTATTCTGAATATGTAGATGGAAGAATAGACCTTTATGCAGGAACAGGATGTATGAGTTTTGATGAAGTTGTAACATTATCAAATGACGTGAAGAATCTGAATTATAAAGGAGCTGTTGTTATTGGTCCTTATTATTATAATTTAGATCAAGAAAAGATATTTATATATTATGATAAACTTGCGAAATCTGTAAATGGAAGTGTATATCTTTATAACTTCCCAGCTAGAACAGGATATTCTATAAACCACAAAACAATAAAAAAATTAATAAACAACAACACTAATATTATAGGCCTTAAAGATTCAGTGTCAGAACCAGTTCATACTAATTTGTGCATATTAGAAACAAGAGAAGATAATTTCAATGTTTTTTCTGGTTTTGATGATCAATTCTTATACAATATTGCTGCGGGTGGAAAAGGATGTATTTCCGCATTAAGTAACATCGTGCCAGAGATATGGAGTGAATTAGTGAAAGCATCCAATGAAGGGTATTTTGACAAATCTATTAATTATCAATCATTAATTCAAGAATTAATGCCTTTATATAATATGGATAGTAATTTTTCTTATTTATTCAAATTGCTGATGGTATACAGAGGGGTAGAATTAAATCCAACAGCAATTTTCCCATTTAATCAAATAGATAAAAATATTATTAATAAAAGTAAAGACATTTTAGATGCGGTTTTAGAAAAGTTTAATAAAATAAAAAACTAAGAAAATCCAAGTATTTATTAGCTAATCTTAAATAATCGCTAATAAATGCCCCTAATTCCTTCTAATCGGATTTGACAAGTAGGTATCATTTTATTATAATTTTTTTGGTTTGAAATTAAGAAAGTTACTTTCTTAATAAGAAAACAAATACTTTCAGTACAAACAGTAAAGTTATTGATTTTCTTAAATATGTAAAAGGTTTTAAAAGAAATTTAAAATGCGTTTTTAGAGTTTCCAAAAAATCATAAAATACACTTATACAGGAGGGGTAAAGATTGAAAATAGGAATTATAGGAGCAGGTAGTGTTAGATTTTCATTGCAGTTAATAGGTGATATAGCTCAAACAGAGGAATTGGCAGATTGTGAAATATGCATGATGGATGTAAACGAAACACGATTAAATGCAACATATTCATTAGCTAAAAAGTATTGTGAAGAACTTGGGTCAAATATTCAAATTGAAAAAACTATGAATTTAGAAGAGGCAATAAAGGGAGCAAGTTTCATAATAAACACCGCCTACCCTTATCCCAAAGAAATAGAAGACGGATATAAGAGATGGGAGATAGTAACAGAAATAGGTGAGAAACATGGGTACTATAGAGGAATAGACAGTCAAGAGTTTAACATGGTATCAACTTACTCTTACGTTATTTGTTCTTATCCGGATATAAAATTGGCACTTGATATTGCAGAAAAAATAGAAAAGTTAGCACCAAATGCTTGGTTAATGCAAACGGCTAACCCTGTTTTTGAAATAACCCAGATTGTCAAAAAACTAACTAAAGCCAAGATAGTAGGTTTTTGTCACGGTAGTTCTGGCGTTAATGGAATATTTAACCGTTTAAATTTACCTTCATCTAAGGTGGATTGGCAAGTTGCTGGTATCAATCACGGTATATGGTTGAATAGATTCAATTATGAAGGGAAAAATGCTTATGAATTGCTCGATAAATGGATAGAAGAGGAATCATACAAATGGGAATCAAGAGAGCCGTGGGATATACAATTATCTCCAGCTGCTATCGATATGTACAGATTTTATGGAATGATCCCAATTGGTGACACTGTTAGAAATGGAAGTTGGAAATACAACTACAATTTAGAAACGAAAAAGAAATGGTATGGAAAATTTGGGGGAATAGATAATGAAATAGAAAGGCCAAAATTTCATAATTCTCTCAGAGAGTCAAGGAAAAGGATGATCGAATTATCTAAAGAAATAGAAAAAGATCCTAATATTAAATTAACAGAAGTTTGGCCAGAAATTTTCAAAAAAGGTGTAATGAGTGGGGAACAACATGTTCCATTTATTAACGCCTTAGCTCATAATAAACAGGTAAGATTAATATTGAATGTGGAAAACAAAGGAATAATTAAAGATATCCCCGATGATATAGTTGTAGAGGTTCCCGTTTTGGTTGATAAAAGTGGCTTGCACCCGCAAAGTTTAGAACCCGATCTGGACGAGAGGATTAAAGAATATTATCTGATTCCAAGAATTATGAGAATGAAAATGGCTTTAGAAGCTTACATAAAACGAGATGTGGAAATATTAAAAGAGTTTTTAGTTAGGGACCCACGAACTAAATCATTTAAACAAGTTGAAGAAGTATTATCCGATATTATGAACCATCCAATCAATAAAGAATTGAAAGAATATTTTAATGTATGAGCACGTTAAAAGTTAGTATAAAAATTTGAAGTTTTTTATCTTAAATATTAGTTGGTTGAATAAACTTACTATTCTACTGGAAAAAGCTTTTTTCATTACTTTTTAACTACTAAATAAGGGAATAAACCTAGTTTTTGCTCTGTGACATATTGGTAGGAGTAAAAATTATAATTGGCAATTCCCATACTTTCATAAAATTACAAAATAGATTTATAAAACGAAAAAATCATTTGTAGGGAATGAACTAAGGGGAATAGGGGGACGTTTTCCCAACATCATATAGTTGGCAGAAAACTTATCCCTTTTTTGTTGCCAATAGAAGATGTTCAACAAAACAGATTTTAGAGTTTATAAAGATTGTAATGATTTAACAAAAAGGAGGTGAAAAACATCAAAATATTGAGTAAATGGGTAAAAAGCATAAGTGATCAAGGAGGTGTAATTATGAATAAAAAGGTAGTTGTAGTAAGTTTGTTGATGGCTAGTTTATTGGTAACAAGCATCTTTGGTTGGAATGCTTATTCAACTCCTCAAGAGTATTACAAAGAAACGGA
Source organism: Petrotoga halophila DSM 16923 (assembly GCF_002924615.1). Classification (NCBI taxonomy): domain Bacteria; kingdom Thermotogati; phylum Thermotogota; class Thermotogae; order Petrotogales; family Petrotogaceae; genus Petrotoga; species Petrotoga halophila. Next base: position 34,387 of record NZ_JALY01000254.1, read on the forward strand.
CAAACGAATTACTGAATTCAAAGAATCACCAATACTTACTGAAAAAGTAAAACAAGGAGAATTACCACCACTAGAAGAGCGACTTCCTAAGGAACCCTTGGTTATCGTACCCGAAGAAGAAGTAGGTAAGTTTGGAGGAACATGGAGAAGAGTCTGGAAAGGACCTTCAGATCAATGGGGAGTGTACAAAATCAACGAACCACATCTTATTTATTTTAGTGCAGATGGTGGAGAATTTCTCCCTGGTGTAGCCAAAAGCTGGGAAGTTTTAGAAAACGGGAAAGTTTACATTTTCCATCTGAGAGAAGGAATGAAATGGTCTGATGGACATCCTTACACGGCAGATGACATAGTTTTTTGGGCAAATGACATAGTTGGGAACGATGAATATACAAGCGCTAAACCTGCATGGTATATGGCTGGAGGAAAAAGAGCAAAGGTAGAAAAAATCGATGACTATACCGTTAAATTTGAATTTGCAGAACCTTACAGTTTGTTTTTGCTACAAGTGGCTTACAGTCAAGGATTTACTGGTGCCCCAAAACATTATCTAAAACAATTTCATCCGGATTACACACCTATGGAAGAAATAGAAAAGATTATTGAAGAAGAAAAAGAAAAGATGTATTCTTCTTGGGTAGATGTATTTGAAGATAAATATGACCCAATTTCAAACTTAGAACTCCCTAGTCTATGGACATGGATACCCAAGACGGATCCAACAAGTTCATTTTATATTCTAGAAAGAAATCCTTATTATTTTGCTGTTGACATAGAAGGAAATCAATTACCATACATAGATACCGTAAGACATGAATACGTTATGGACGATGAAGTTGTTCTTTTGAAAGCAATTTCTGGTGAAATTGACATGCAATGGAGACACATTGGAATGATGGGAGCTGGTGCTGGCAATTATACCCTCTTAGCTATGAATAAGGAACGTGGAGATTATCAAATCTATAACTGGATAGCAGCCAATGGTTCTGTGAGCCAGTTAATGTTAAACACTTTTGATCATAGTGATCCTATCCTCCAAGAAATTTTTAGTGACGTGAGATTTAGACAAGCGTTGTCTTTAGGGATCAATAGAGAAGAGATAAATGAAATTTTATTTTCCGGTTTAGCTGAGCCTCGTCAAGCTTCATTAGTAAGCGGGTCAGCTTATTACGATCCCGAATGGGAAAGTGCTTATGCTGAGTACAACCCCGAAAAAGCGAATGAGCTTTTAGATGAGATGGGGCTTGTATGGGATTCAAAGCATGAGTATAGGCTCAGACCAGATGGAAAATCTCTGCAATTTACGGTACAAGTAGTGGGACAACCCCATGTAGACGTCTGGACTATGGTAAGAGAATACTGGAAAAATGACCTCGGTATTGAAATTGAAGTAGAAAACCTAGAACAAAGTTTATACTATGAAAGGCTAGACGCACATGACTTTGATGGGCAAGTTTGGATGATGGATAGAGCTGCTCAACCTCTAGCTGATCCTTTCTTTGTTTTCCCCGGTGCTGCAGATATTTCCACAACTTGGTACATAGGTTGGACAGACTGGATAAAAGCCTATATAGAAGGAAATGAACCAGAACCAGATGATATAGTACCTCCAGAGCCAGTTATTGAGTTGGTTGATCTTTGGCTTGAAATACAAAAGACCACAGATGAAGAAAAATTAAAAGAATTGATGAAAGAAGTTACAAAAACACACAGAGAAAATATATGGATGATAGGGACAGTTGGAGAAGATATTGCTCCTGTTATCGTTAAAAACAATTTCAAAAACGTAGCAAGAGAGCTTGTCACAGATGATGTGCTAAGATCTCCATTGAACACAATGCCGATGCAATTTTACATTGTTGAATAATTATGGTATATTTGTTTCCTTCAACCTTTTAAAAAAGGTTGAAGGAAACTTTAAATATTTTTTATTCAAACTTCTGAAAGTCTCTAAAATACAAATTGTTTTGGAGGTGTTTGATACTATGCTTCAATATATAGTTAAGCGACTTCTTTTATCTATTCCTACAGTTCTTATTATAATTCTTCTTTCCTTTATTATAATGGAACTCCCCCCTGGAGATTATTTGACAACATATGAAGTGGCTCTGAGACAAAGTGGCGAAGAAGTTGACCTAGCCAAGATAGAACTCCTTAAAGAAAGATATAAGTTAGATAAACCTGTTTATGTTAGGTTTTTTTATTGGTTTGGTAACTTATTTAGAGGAGATTTTGGTTACTCAATGTTGTATGAGAAACCGGTGGCGGATCTTTTAGGAGCCCGAGTGTGGTACACTGTTCTAATATCTTCCTTGGCAACTGCGTTTGCTTGGGTAACAGGCTTTTTAATAGGCGTATATTCTGGAACACACCAATATACTGTAGGAGACTATGCGTTTACTGTTGTGGGATACTTCGGAGTTTCTGTACCAAATTTTCTCTTTGCTTTACTTTTAATGTGGTGGGCATTCACCGCTTTCGGATTAAGTTTAGGAGGCTTATTTTCTCCTGAATACGCCTCAGCTCCATGGAGTTGGGGGAAACTATTAGATTTATTACAGCACCTTTGGATACCCGTCATTGTAACAGGGACAGCTACAATGGCGGGCCTCATTAGGGTCCTCAGAGGAAATTTGTTGGATGAAATTAACAAACCATATGTTACTGCTGCAAGAGCTCGTGGCGTGCCTGAGAATAAACTCACTTGGAAGTACCCTCTTCGGGTTGCTATTATACCATTTTTAAGCACCGCAGGATGGACTCTTCCAAATATTATTTCTGGAGCGGTTGTTACTGGTATTGTACTCAATCTTCCAACTGTTGGTACTTTGTTGATGGATGCCTTGAAAGCTCAGGATATGTATTTAGCTGGAAGCATAATCTTAATTTTAACAATGTTTACTGTTATAGGAACGATAGTCTCTGATATTTTACTTGCTTGGGCAGATCCAAGGGCAAGACTTTCGTAAGGAAGGTGATTCAGTTGTTCAATAAAAAGAAGAAGAAATCTGAAGAAGCATATTATTATGCATCCGAATCAAAACTGATTTGGTGGCGCTTTAAAAGGAATAAATTGGCAATTGTGGGTATGATAATACTAATTCTATTATACATTGTAGGTATTTTTGCGGAGTTTTTCGCTCCATATGATCCTAACAAATTAAATAGTCGTTATGTATACGCACCACCTCAAAGGATAAGATTTATTAGGGACGGGCAATTAGTTAGGCCATATGTGTATGGTTACAAAATGGAAAGAGATCCCGAAACACTTCAAAGAATTTATTTAACAGACGAATCAAAAGTATATCCTGTCTCTTTTTTTGTGAAAGGAGACTCTTATAAATTATGGGGAATATGGGAATCAAACATTCATTTTATTGGAGTTGAAGAAGGAGAATTTTTTCCTTTTGGGACGGATAGAATGGGAAGAGATGTGTTATCAAGGATTATTTATGGAGCAAGAATATCAACAACTATAGGGCTTGTAGGGGTTTTTTTGAGTCTACTAATTGGTGTGGTCTTAGGTGGAATATCTGGTTATTACGGTGGGAAGGTAGATTTTACTATTCAAAGGTTAATGGAGGTAGTAAGAAGTATACCGGATATTCCATTATGGATGGCACTTGCTGCTGCTTTACCACAATACATGTCGCAAATACAAAGATACTTCGCCATAACAGTTATTCTTTCGTTGAGAGGGTGGACCGATTTAGCAAGGGTTGTCAGAAGTAGATTTATTACTTTAAGAGAAGAAGATTTTGTTATTGCTGCGAAGTTAGCTGGGGCAAAAGAATCCCGTATCATCTTTAGACATATGCTACCTTCCCTAACAAGTCATATGATAGTTTCTATCACTCTTTCAATTCCTGGTATGATCCTGGGAGAAACAGGACTCAGTTTCTTGGGATTAGGCTTACAATCACCAACAATAAGTTGGGGAGTTTTGCTTCAAGAAGCCCAAAATATAAGAACCGTAGCCTTACAACCTTGGTTAATGCTCCCTGCTTTATTCGTTATTATAACGGTTCTTTGTTTTAACTTTGTGGGTGATGGCCTAAGAGATGCAGCTGATCCTTATCATACATAATTAAGAATTATAGAGAATGATAGGAGGAATAAAATGGAAAGTGAAAATATTCTTGATATAAAAGATTTAAATGTTTCTTTTAATTTACCTGAAGGTACAGTTAAGGTTTTAAATGGAATAAATTTTACTATTAGAAAGGATGAAGTATTCGGCATTGTGGGCGAATCAGGTTGTGGTAAAAGTGTAACCGCTTCTTCTATTTTACAACTTTTACCTAAGAATGCTCAAAGATCTGGAGAAATTCTACTTCATACGGAAAATGGAATAATAAACATAACAAGTTTAACACCAACTGATGAAAAAATGCGACAAATTAGGGGTAACGATATAGCTATGATATTTCAAGAACCCGCTGCATCTTTTTCACCAGTTTATACCATTGGAGAACAGATGATAGAAAATATCATACTGCACAAAACCCTTTCAGAAAAGGAAGCAAAAGAGATAGCTTTAGAAATGATAGAAAAAGTTAAAATTCCAGATCCAAAAAAAATCATAAATTCCTACCCTTTTGAACTATCGGGTGGGATGCTTCAACGATGCATGATAGCTTTAGCCCTTTCATGTAATCCTATGATATTAATAGCAGATGAACCAACCACCGCATTGGACGTTACTATCCAAGCACAGATACTATATTTAATGAAGGAATTACAAAAAGAATTTGAAAGTTCGATTATTTTTATAACACATGATTTAGGGGTTATTGCTCAGATGGCTGATCGAGTTGCAGTTATGTATTTGGGAAAAATTGTTGAAGAAGGAACTGTTTATGATATTTTCAACAACCCCCTTCATCCATATACAAGAGCCCTAATGACTTCTATACCAAAAGTTGGAATAAAAAAGACACGATTAGAAGCAATAAAAGGTATCGTTCCAGATCCTTTCAACAAACCTAAAGGCTGTAGTTTTCATAACAGATGTCCTAATTACATAGCAGGGGTGTGTGATACCAAAGAACCAAAAAATATCACCTTTTCTAAAGATCACACTGTTGCATGTTTTTTGTATGGAGGGAAAAACAATGAATGAGAAAACTATTAGCAGTAAAGTCCTTCTTGAAGTATTAAATTTAAAAAAATATTATCCAATAAAAAGAGGAATGTTTGCAAAAATTGTCGGACATATGAAGGCTGTGGATGACGTAAGTTTTTCGATCAAAAAAGGAGAAACCCTCTCACTTGTAGGAGAATCCGGTTGTGGAAAAACTACAATTGCAAAAACTATTTTAAAAGCCCTTGAACCAACGGAAGGGAACATCTTTCTTCATGTTAACGGAGAAAAAATAGATGTATCCAATATGAGCAAAAAAGATGAAAAGTTACTAAGGAAATCTGCTCAAATGGTGTTTCAGAATCCTTTTACATCTCTAAATCCTCGAATGAAAGTAAGGGATATTATAGGTGAACCTCTACAAGTAAATAAAGTAGCAAAAGGAAAAAAACTTCAAGAAGAAGTTGAAAAATTAATGGAAACAGTAGGATTAAGGAAGGAATATTTAATAAGATACCCCCATGCATTTAGTGGGGGCCAAAGACAAAGAATAGTGATAGCCAGAGCGTTAGCTCTAAGGCCTGAATTAGTTGTACTTGATGAACCGGTAGCAGCTTTAGATGTATCCATAAGAGCGCAGATTTTGAATCTTTTAATGGATTTACAAGAACAGTTTAATTTGACATATCTTTTCATTTCTCATGACTTAAGCGTTGTTGAACATATAAGTGATAGAGTCGCGGTTATGTATTTAGGTAAGATTGTTGAATTAGCAGATTCTAATGAAATTTTTGAAGATCCCAAACATCCATATACAGAAAAGCTTTTGGAAGCAGTCCCTATTCCAGATCCAAAAAAAAGAGCCGAACAATTGAAACCTTTGGAAGGAGAAGTTCCTGATCCTGCCAATCCTCCAAAAGGTTGTTATTTTCATCAACGTTGTCCTTATGCTCAAGATATATGCAAAAAAGAATATCCCCCTCTAAAAAATTTAGGAAACGAGGAAAATGAACATTTAGTTGCGTGCCATTTTGCTTCTCAACTCTCTTTAAAAGGTTTAAAAGTTTATTGAAGGTATTAAAAGTTGGTTAAAATTTGTGTTTAGGGTTTACAAAGGCTGCAAAAGATGGTAAATAAGGAGGTTTAAATCTATGTTGGACAAAGAAACATATGAAAAAGTGAGAAAGAAAAGTTTAGAACTTTTTGAGAAAGCAGGTATCGCTCTAAGAGAAGATGAAAAGGAAAATATAGAGATCGTTGATGGAGGATTAGGAAATGTCGAAGAACTAGGTCTTGAAATTGTTACCTATGTAAATACCGATAGATACTGTGCTAAAGAAATGGTCCTTTTGCCTAATCAAACATGTCCTGAACATAAGCATCCGCCTCATGATGGAGATATTGGAAAAGAAGAGACCTTCAGGTGCAGATATGGTAAAGTATTTCTTTTCGTTGAGGGAGAAAAGAACACTTGGCATGTACAACCACCAAATGAATATTTCACAGCTTCACATGAAATAATTTTAAACTCAGCAGAACAATACACCATACCTCCAAATACCTTACATTGGTTCAAGGCTGGAGAAGAAGGTGCCGTTATTTCTGAATTTTCTTCTCACAGTGACGATGCAACTGATATATTTACAGATCCAAACTTTAAAAGAGTATAATTTAAAAATATTTTTTTCAAAATTAGTTAATATAATATCTTTATTGTTATTGTAAATAATTATGGAACTAAATACAGGCTTGAGGTGAGGTACAAATGGAATTTATCATGAGATGGTTTGGAGAAGGAGATGACAGTGTATCGCTTTCACAAATAAAGCAAATACCTGTTATATCTGGAATAGCTGGAACTTTAGATGATATTCCTGTTGGAGAAGTTTGGCCTTTTGACAAAATTGAAAATTTAAAAAATAAAGTAAATAAGGAAGGTTTAAAATTAGAAGTAATTGAAAGTGTAAATATCCATGAAGACATAAAAGCAGGTCTTGCAACGAGAGACCATTATATAGACAATTACATAAAAACTATACAAAATTTAAGTAAAATAGGAATCAAAATTATCTGTTATAACTTCATGCCGATTTTTGATTGGATAAGAACAGACTTATATTACAAATTAAACGACGGATCAACAACTATGGCCTATTTTGACGAAAAAATTAAAGATATAACTCCTGAACAACTCATTGATGAATTTAAGCGCAATTCAGCTGGGTTTTCGTTACCTGGATGGGAAAACGAAAAATTAAAGGACATAGAAAAACTTTTTGAAATTTTTAAAGATGTTAATGAGGAGAGGCTTTTTAAGAATTTAGAATATTTTCTTAAGGCTGTAATACCTGAATGTGAAAAATTAAATATAAAATTAGCAATACATCCTGATGATCCTCCTTGGTCTATCTTTGGTTTACCTCGGATAGTTAGCACAAAAGAGAAACTTGAAAGAATAGTTAAATGCATAGATAGCCCTTCCAACACATTAGCCGTTTGCACAGGCTCTTTAGGTGCAAGGGAAGATAACGACATCCCACAAATAATTAGGCATTTTGGAGAGAGAGATAAAATTTCTTTTGTACATGTTAGGAACATCAAAAGAATCGGAAATAAAAGATTTTTCGAAACTTCACACATGTCTAAAGAAGGGACCTTAGATATGATTGAAATTCTTAAAGTTTTGTACGAAGTAAATTTTAATGGATATCTAAGACCTGATCATGGGAGAAACATATGGAATGAGAAAGCAAGACCCGGATATGGTCTATACGATAGGGCATTAGGGGTAAGCTATCTATACGGCATCTGGGAAACATTAAATAAACTTAAATAATATAGAAAGGAGAGAAAAAGGATGAATTTGAAAGATAAAGTTGCAGTAATTACTGGTGGTGGAGGAATATTGTGCAGTACAATAGCGAAAGGCCTAGCAAAAGAAGGAGTAAAAACAGCATTATTGGATATATCAGAAGAAAAAGCAAAAGCTGTAAAAGATGAAATAATTGGGAAAGACGGAGATGCTTTAGCTATCAAATGCGATGTACTAAAAAAAGAACAAGTCGAAAAAGCGAAAGAGATAGTGATTAATAAATATGGTAGATGTGATATTTTGATAAACGGTGCAGGAGGGAATCATCCTAAAGGAACCACCACAAAAGAAATTTTTGAATTAACTGATTTGGGAAAAGAAGATTTGACCACTTTTTTTGATTTGGAGCAAAACGGATTTGAGTTTGTATTTAATCTCAATTTTTTAAGTGCTTTTATAGTATCTCAAGTTTTTTTAGAGGAAATGGTAAAGCTTGAAAATTCCACAGTAATTAATATATCCTCTATGAGCGCATTTTCGCCGATGACAAAAGTAGCAGCATACAGTGCAGCAAAAGCTGCGGTAAGTAATTTCACTGCTTGGTTAGCTGTTCATTTTGCAAAGGTAGGAGTAAGAGTAAATGCAATAGCTCCTGGTTTCTTCTTAACAGAACAAAATAAGAATTTACTATTAGATAAGGAAGGAAACCCTACCGAAAGGCATCAAAAAATAATCAACAACACACCAATGGGAAGACTAGGTAGGCCTGAAGAACTTATAGGAACAATTAAATGGTTATGTAATGAAGAAGACTCTGGATTTGTTACCGGTACTGTTATTCCAATAGATGGAGGATTTTTAGCTTATTCTGGTGTTTAGTAATTTTGATTTTTTAGTAAAATAAAAAATTTGTAGTTATTAATAGATTTTATAACTACTATGGTCCAAAAGTCAAAAAAGAGTGTAAAGTAATAAATAAAAAGGTCAGGAACGAAAAAATTTTGAGGAGGATTCCATGGATAAATTAAAAGTGATGGAGCAAATTATAAATGTTGGAATAATTGCTGTAGTAAGAGCTGATTCTCCTGAAGAAGCCTTGAAAATTGCCGACGCTGTTAGAAAAGGTGGTATCGAGGCCATTGAGATCACGATGACTGTTCCTGGAGCGAATGATGTTATCAAAGAACTGAAAAAGGTATATTCAAAAGGAGAAATTCTTATAGGTGCAGGAACTGTTCTTGATCCTGAAACAACGAGAATTGCTATGTTAGCTGGAGCAGAATTTTTTGTAAGTCCCTATCTAAATAAAGAGATGGTAAAAATGTGCAATAGATATCAAAAAGTTTCTATGGCTGGAGCTATGTCAATAAAAGAAGTTGTAGAAGCTATGGAAGAAGGTGCTGATTTTGTTAAATTATTTCCAGGTAGTGCTTTTGGCCCTTCAATAGTCAAAGCGATTAAAGGGCCTCTTCCTCAAGTACCGATAGTTCCTACAGGTGGAGTGAGTCTCGAAAATGTAGAAGATTGGATAAAGGCTGGCTGTGTTGCAGTTGGCGTTGGAGGAGAATTAACAAAAGGCGCAAAGTCTGGAGATTATGCGCTTGTCCAAGAAACAGCAAAAAAATTTGTTGAAGCCATAGCAATGGCAAGATAATTCTCAAGAATACAATAAATATTTGAAAGGAGATATTGTAATGGCTAACAAAATTGTTACTTTTGGTGAAATTATGATGAGACTTTCTCCTCCCAATTATTTTAGATTTGTTCAAACAGATTCTTTTGATGTAACTTACGGTGGCGCTGAAGCTAACGTTGCTGCTTCTCTTGCCAATTATGGAGAAAATGTTTATTTTGTGACAAAAGTTCCAAGCAATCCGATAGGGCAATCGGCAATAAATCATCTTCGGCGATATGGGGTAAAAACTGATTACATAGTTCGAGGTGGAGAAAGATTAGGTATTTATTTTCACGAATTTGGAGCATCTCAAAGACCTTCTTTAGTCATTTATGATAGAAAATACTCATCTTTTGCAGAATCTAAACCTACAGAATACAAATGGGAAAAGATTTTAGATGAGGCAAAGTGGTTTCATTTTACAGGGATAACACCTGCAGTGAGCGAGAATGCGGCACAGGCATGCCTTGATGCGGTGAAAACAGCAAAAAATAAAGGAATTATTGTTAGTTGTGATTTGAATTATAGGAAAAAACTGTGGTCACCACAAAAAGCAAACGAAGTGATGGCAGAACTTATGAAATATGTCGATATAGTTATAGCGAATGAGGAAGCTGCTGAAAAGGTATTCAATATAAAAGTTAAAGATTCTGATGTAACCCAAGAAAATCTACAATTAGACGATTATAAAAATTTAGCCAAACAAATTTCTGAAAGGTTTGATTTGAAAGGAGTCGCTATAACACTCAGAGAAAGCTTTTCTGCCTTTGATAATGGTTGGGCAGGCTTATATTATGATGGCAGCAAATTTTATTCCTCCAAAAAATATCAAATTCACATAGTTGATAGAGTAGGGGGAGGAGATTCCTTTGCCGGTGGATTAATATACGCTTTAATAAACAATTATCCTCATCAAGAAGTAATAGAATTTGCTACAGCTGCCTCATGTCTGAAGCATTCTATAATCGGAGATTTTAACCACGTTACAGTAGAAGAAGTGAAAACTCTAACAAAAGGAGATTCCACAGGTAGGATTCAAAGATAGATAAAAATGTCATTAAATTAATAATCAAACGGGTTTCAAAGTCCTTTTAATTATTAAAATTTGTGATATAATGAAATTTAGTATTTTACAAATAGGAAGGTGAAAATATATTCAAACTATCAGAAAAGTTCTGGAGGTATTAGATTATATAGTCTATGCACCAAAACCAGTTAATGTAACAGAAATTGCAAGAAAGTTTGATATGTCTATATCTAATGCTTACAAGTATTTAGACGACTTGTACAAAGGGGGCCTGCTGTCAAAGAATAGTGATAAGTCATATTTCCCGAGTTTTAAACTTGTGGAGTATGGGAGTATTATTTTAAAAAAAATAAATCTAAGGGAGATTGCACATCCCCACTTAGTTAATTTAATGGTAAAAACAGGTCAAACAGTTCATTTGGCTATTAAAGAAGGATATGAAGGAATATATATTGAAAAGATAGAAGGTCCTAATTCTTTACCAATGATGTCAAGGATCGGAATGAAGATAAACCTTTATGCAACAGCATTTGGAAAAGCTATTTTGGCTCATTTACCTGAAGAAGAGATAGAAGAATATCTAGAAAATGTGGAGTTGAAAAAAAGGGGTAAAAACACAATTACTGATTCCAACAAATTGAAAAATGAACTTAAAAAAATAAGAGAAAGAGGATACTCAATAGATAACGAAGAAAATGAAATTGGGATCTTTTGTATAGGAGCTCCTATATTTAACTACGATAAAAAAGTGATAGCGGGTGTAAGTATTTCGATGAGTACCGCTAGGGCAGAAGAAGAAAAAGTCGATGAATATATTCTTTATGTCAAAGAATGTGCCGAAAATATTTCAAAGTTGTTGGGGTATAAAGGTTAAGGTTTTTCAGGTATTTCTCTAAAAGGTTCAACGATAATGGTTTCATAATTTTTATACAACCACATTCCTGGTTTTGCTCCTTTTGGTTTCCATACGTTTTTTCTTTGAGTGTAATCAACCGCTACATTGGAAGACATTTTTGCTTTAGAAAATGTGGCAGCGATTTTTGCTGCGTAATCTATTACTTCTTCTGGTATTTCTTTACCAGAAGATTTTATTATTGTATGAGAACCTGGGATCTCATGTGTATGAAGCCAGATGTCGGCTTGTGCGGCTGATCTTGTTAATTCATCGTTCTGCTTGTTATTTTTCCCAACTAGTATTTCAAACCCTTTGTAATTAAATTTCCGAAAAGTTGTTTTTACTTTTCTTTCCCTTTTAGATTTTTTGTTTTCACTTATCAGTCCTATATCTTTCATTTCTTCTTTTATCTCTATTAAGGTTTCGATTTCTTCTGCGGAAGAGATTGTTTCAAATAACTGATTGTAATATTCGAGTTCGTTATTCACTTTTTTTATTCTTTTTTTAGCATGTTCGACTTTTGACTTTGTCCTTTTTATATTTTTATACAGCTTTTCCAGGTTTTGCGTTGGAGATAAAAGTGGATCTATCTCTATTGTGACTTCCTCACCGGTATTCCAATCGGTTACTGTAAAGTATCTTTCACCTTTTTTTATTTTGTAGAGATAAGTTTGAAGAAGTTCTCCCTTTTTTTCTAAATCCATAAGATTTTTTTCTTCATTTAAATCTTGTAATATTTGTTCTTTTGTCTTTTCTAGTCGGTCGATTTCACTTTTCACCCTTTTTTCCAAATCCCTTTTTATTTCCAATAGTCGTGATTGATTAGCCCTTTCTTGAAAGACTTTGAGCAATGCCTCTGATGGTTTTAATCCCTCGTATTTAAAATTATTCGGGGTTATTGCGGAGAAATCATATGTGTTCCCCTCTTTGAAGTAAAAAAGATAAGGCTTTTTGAGGTCTTTTACAGCTCTTTGGATACCTATTTCTTTCAAAAACCCTGTTGATTTTTTAGAAAATCCCATGAGTCTATCATAATCAATATTTTCAATGTTTTCTATATTTACTTCCAATATATTTATTTGAGAATCATCGTAGTAAGGTAGGTATTTAACTCCTGGAATTATGGGTCTAAATTTTTTATAAACCCTTTTTAAAGATTCTTCTACTTTATTATCTTCGTTAACGAGTATTACGTTGGAATTTCTTCCCATTAATTCAAAAAATAGCTTATATTTTCGCATAGTAGAGTTTTCTTGATCGTAGCTTTCAATTTCAAAGAACCCTATCCTGTCTAAACCTAACTGTTCGACATTTATCACTCTTCCGTTTCTTATTTTTTTTCTTAAAAACTGAGCAAAGTTTGCTGGTTGTATGGGTACGTTTGGTTTTTGAGAAAGTAAGATCACATATGAAGGGCTTTTTAATGAAAGAAGCACAAAACTTTGAGAGAACTGAATTAATACTTGGGATTTGATAGGTTGATAAATATTTTTAATTCTATCTCCCACAATGTTGTCTTTTATTTCTTTTAATACTTTATGTAATACCAAACCATCAAAAGGCAAATAAAACACCTCGTTTATATTTAAAATATAGCGCCCCTTCGCCC
>NZ_JALY01000105.1:0-36160 GCF_002924615.1 Petrotoga halophila DSM 16923
TATTATCTCTTTGTTGAATTCGAACAAAACTTCATCAATATCTTGATACTTTTCTTTTAAATTAACCGGTATATAATCCAAATGCGTATCCAATCCAACACAAACATTCCCCTTTTTTTCAACCTCGTTGAATAATCTATCTATTATCAAATTTGACACTCCCCTTTTTGTATTTGATCTCTCCCTTTCTAATTGTTGCTATAACTTCTCCATAAAATTCCATCCCATCAAAAGGTGTATTTTTGCCTTTGGATAAAAATTCGTCTTTATTGATTTTAACCTTTTTTTCTAAATCTACAATAACTACATCTCCATCGTATCCTGTTTCTATTTTTCCTTTTTTAACCCCTAACATTTGTGCTGGTTTTGAAGACATAAGTTGAGATAAGCAATTCAGTGTAATTTCTTCACTTTTTACCAACTTTGTATAACAAACGGGGAAAGCAGTTTCTAACCCTGAGATACCAGGTGCCCCTTTTTCTTTGTCTTCCATAGAATGAGGGGCGTGATCAGTTGCTATAATATCTACAGTTCCATCCTTTATTCCCTTGATTATTTCCAAAACATCTTCTTTTTCTCTTATTGGAGGATTTACTTTGTAATCGTAATTGTATAAGGCTAAGTGGTGGGGGGTAACTTCGCAGGTAAGATTTTGTATCTCTCTTTTCGCCTTTCTTATACCTTCTATTGCCTCTTTCGTACTTACGTGGGCTAAATGAAGCCAAGCACCTGTCAATTTCGCAAGGTATATATCTCTAAAAGTCATCAAGTTTTCGGAAAGTCTCGTGTTTATCGTTACTATTTCATTGTCTTCTTCATGTGCTATGATAGTTAACCCTTTCTCCTTTGCCTTAATCATCGCTAAATACATAGTCAAATTTGATTGAACACCTTTTCCATCATCGGATATGAATTTCACACTATTATCTATATAATCCAAATGTTCTAAAGATTTTCCATCAAAGTTCTTTGTGATAGAAACCGTTTGGTGAATATCGATCAAATTTAACTCCTTAGCTTTGTTCAATACATAATTAACAACTTTCATATCACTGCATATAGGATTGGTATTACCCATCAGATTCACACATGTGTATCCGCCTTTCAACGCAGCTAAACTTCCAGAATGTAAATCTTCTTTATAAGTATAACCAGGATCTCTGAAATGCGCATGCATATCTATAAAGGCGGGCATAACAACCAAACCTTTTGCATCTATAGTATAAGCATCGTAATTCAAATCTTTACCATAATTATCTATCTTTCCATCTTTAATGTACAAATCCCCAAATAAATCTTTTTCTTCATCCACAATCCTACAATTTTTAATTAGAATATTTATTTTAATTCACCCCCCTAGATAGATTCTTTTTTATTCTCTCAATTTTACTATTAATGTGAACTACTCGCCTCTAAAGAGGCAAGCTTTCTAATTCATCGACCGTTGCGAAACACCCTAGAAGGAATCTAAGGATGCTCGTCTCACACAGTCTCCAAAGGCTTAACTTCCCCCAGTTCCTGGGGTAGAGTCCTTTTAAGCAGGGACTAGCTGCAACTCTTTTGACTGTTTGGAAATGTATTTCTGTATTCCAAACTGTCTAATATTGACAGCAGCGTTTATATCTCTATCGTGTTTAGTACCACATTCAGGACATGTCCATTTTCTATCGGAGAGTTCTAAATCTTTGTTCTTATATCCACATACACTACAAGTCTTAGACGAAGGTTCAAACATTCCAATTTCAATTACTTTCTTGCCTAATCTCTCCGCTTTATATTTTAGGAACGTCTTGAATTGGTACCAACTTACATCTGAGATACTCTTTGCCAGTTTATGATTTTTAAGCATGCCTTGTATATTGAGAGTTTCTACAAAGAAAACATTAGCTTGGTTCTCACTAATTTCTTTCGTTAATTTATGTAGAAAATCCTCTCGTGCATTCTTAATTTTCTCGTGTATTTTAGCTACTTTCAAACGATCTTTTTCCCGATTCTTAGAACCTTGTACCTTGTTTGAGAGCTTCTTTTGCACATGCTTTAATTTCTTTTCGTACTTACGCAAAACTTTAGGTGCTTCAACTTTTGTTCCATCAGATAGTACCACGATATCTTTAAGCCCCATATCCATACCAATTGAATTCTCATAGTCTATATCTCTTTCAGGTATAGTTTCATCTGTTTCAAAGAGAATAGAAACGTAGTATTTATTCGTAGTAGTTTTAATAAACGTACAATTCTTAATCTTTGCATTTGGATCGATTTTTCGATGAACTCTTGCTTTGATACCTTCTTTAAACTTTGGTACAAATATAATACCGTATTTATCGTTATCCTCTTTTTCGTACAATTGTATATGTTGAGGTACTCTAAAAGATTGCTTATGTGATTTTTTTTTAAATTTCGGATGTCTACTCAATTTCTTAAAGAATCGTTTATAGCCAGTTTCTAAATCTTTCAAAGATTGTTGCAACGATTGAGAGTTAACATCGTTTAGCCATTTATACTTCTCGGATTTTTTAAGAGTAACAAGAACTTTAGCCCACATGTTGTAATTGGTATACGTTTTAGTATTTTTGTATACATTAGTAGCAAATTCTAAGAATAGGTTGTAAACAAATCGAGTGTGCCCAAAATGTTTATTAAATTTTTCTATTTGCTCATCTGTTGGATATATACGAAACTTGTATGTTTTTAACATCCTAAATTCTCCTTTATTAGATAATTGTATACTATAATTATATCACACAACGAATTAATATAGTCTCTATGCACATTAGATAATATTGAATGTCCGTGAAAAAGATTGGTTAGATCATAATTCGAGTCTTTGAGGGTGTAACCCCCCTCAAACTCCCCAAAAACAAAAATCCCTTTTTTTAAAAGATCTTTATTTGAACAATACTGCAAACAAATGATATCATATCCTTGACTCTTTTTGAAAGGAGACAAGGGAAAAATGGAGGCATTCGATATGGAACTAACCAAAAGGTTGATAGAAAAATATTTGAAATCAAGTAAAAAAGAGAAGTCAGAGATTATTTCGAAGTATAGTGAACTAACAAAAGTAAAAAGAGCTACAGCTGTAAAAAGGTTTGAAAGGTATAAGAAGAGATATCTGTTTCAAGAAAAAGATACTCAAAAGAATTCAAAAAAGAGAAGAGGATCAAAGAAGAAGTATGAACCTATTCATGAAGTGATTTTGTGGAAATGTTGGGGATTAGCTGGATGTGTTTGTGCTGAAAAACTTCATCCTATGTTGGAAGTATACATCGAGGAATTGAAAAAGAATAACAGATTTTCACTGTATGAACTTTCAAAGACAGAAGAAGCAAAGAAGGTATCCTTAGGTACATTGAAAAGAATGGTAAGTAGATTCCCTAAGGTATCCACAAAGAAGCATAAAGGTAATGCGTTCATATATCAAAAGGTACCAATTTCAGCAAACTTTGGAAGACATGCCCTTGAAAAGGTAGGATAACGATAAAACTATACTTAAAGTACTTTTTGAAAAGGTAAAAGGGAATAACAAAGTTAATCTTTCAAGAAGTAGGCCTTACAAGAAAAACGATAACGCTCATGTGGAACAGGGGAACAGCCTCACGGCAAATAAAGAAAGGGGATAAGGTAAGAAAATTGGTAGGGTATTTCAGGTATGAGAGTAAAGAAGAGGTAAGTCTGCTCAACGAGATTTACAGCAAAGCAGACTTACTAGATAACTTCTTCATACCCAACTTTAAACTAAAAAACAAAGTAAAGAACGACAAGGGTAAAACAATAAAAAAAGAATATGAGAAACCTAAGACTCCATACCAACGGTTGCTTGAAAGCAATACTGTTAGCGAAAAAACTAAATCTCAACTAAAGAAAACATACAAAAGTTTAAACATGGTAAAATTAAGAAAAGAAATAAATCTTCTTGTGGATAAATTATACAACATTCAACTGACAAAAAGCAAATCAAGTTCAAAGATATAATTACTATCTAACCATTACCTTATTTCAATGACAATTAATTATGATCTAATACGCGTTTTTTGGCAAAAATACGTATTATACTTAGTACCAGCTTTCATCTCTCCAATAAATTGGAGAGTGTTCCTGCTGGATTCTCATAAATAAATAGAAAAAAAGTAGTGTTAACTTTGCTTGACTTCAAGTTTAACACTACCTTTGGCTTTTATGAAAATAAACCAATTGAAAATCTTTTTATCTCTAACTGTCTATATAAACTCTATCCTCAAATCGCTTTAATCTGGAATCGTTAATACTACAGTCTCTTTTGTTATCTTTTTCCCCGCTACTACTATGAAGAAAAATAAAAATACCCCTGCCCCTAACAGTATCCATAAAAGTATATCGTTGAACTGTTCTGTCACGGGAAACAATGAAGTCAAATAACTGCCACCAAAAATAACTATGACTCCTATTATAGAAAACAAGTTATTGATTATACTTATTCTTCGAATTCTAAAAATTAGATAATACATAATAGAAAGCAACCCAAAACCAAAGACGGAGACGAATATACTTATTTTAAAGAGTGAACTATTAAAAAAGCTTTTCCCTAGGAAAGTAATTGTTATAATATTTGGAATGATGAACATTAATACCAATTCAACTTCCATAACTATCCAACCGACAATAATAGAGCTATACAGATAAGGTTGTATTTCAAAGCCATTCGATAGTAAAAGTTCTATTCTACCTGTTGTTTTTTCTGGTATAACTAAATTGCTGAGCATCATGTAGACTCCTATCGTGTACATACCTATAGCCATGATAATAAACATTCTATTGAAAATAAGCACCGGTACCTCATTAGGTACAGAATTCACAAAACTATAAAGTATAAAAGTTATTATTGCTATCAATAAAATTGCCGGAAAATAGAAGTTAACAAAACTTGTTAATAGCATTCTAAAATTATATTTCATTATTTTCTTCATCTATATGCACCCCCACTTTTTCTAAGAATAACTCTTCCATGTTTTTGTAATTACTTAATATATCACTCTTTAAGTTGTCCAACTCTATTTCTCCTTTTTTCATAAGCATTACCCTGTGAGCTAACTTTTCCACTTCTGCTAAGTCGTGAGAGGTATAGAATATACTTTTTCCTTCTTTGTTGAGTTTAAATATTAACTCCCTCATCTTTATCCTTGAAACAGGATCCAAACCACTCATGGGTTCATCAAGTATGAGAAGTTCTGGATCTTTTAAAAGTCCTAAAACAAAAGAAAACTTCCTTCTTGTTCCTTTTGAATAAGTATGAACCTTTTTTGGTAAGAATTCTGAGATGTCTAAATACTTTGCATAGCTTTCTATTTGAGAATTTGATAGTTTACCTCCGAGATATTCTCTGAATATTTCGATATTTTTCCACCCCGTTTCTTTTTCCCAGAGCAAATCCTTTTCCGAAACGACCCCAATGGTTAAGCCATCTTTCTTGATTATTTGATCCTTTTGATAGTTGTAGATCCCAGTAAGGCATCTTATTGTTGTAGTCTTTCCTGCTCCGTTGGGACCTACCAAAGCCAAAATCTCATTCCCTACAACATCGAAGGTTATACCTTTTAGTATTTTGTTACCACCAAGTTCCTTTGTTAAAGATTTAACAGAGATAAGTATTCCTTTGTTTTTTGACACCATCTACAATTCCCCCCTTTAGATTATTCTTTTAATTAAAGACTAAAATTTCAAATAATCCAACCCCTCATTTTAATCATACGCTTTTCCATATGGTTTTCAAATGTTTTTTTAATTGGCTTCAAATATGTATTGATAAAGTATTACAGAGATCGGTCAAAAAAACTTATGTTAAAATTATTTGCGATGGTTTTTATCGGATATAATGCATTTGTCTTTCTTTTGGGTATTATAAGAGGGTTATGATATAATAAAATTTAGAATAAAATATAGAAGCTTCAAGAGTTCTTAACATTCCAAAGGAAGGGTTTTTGAAGTAAATTTTATTTTATATTTTTGTTGCTATTGGGTAAAGGAAAGAGGGTTGAGAAATGAACATTAAACTACTGGATAAAATTGTGAGTAAAGGACAGTTCATAAGACCTATTTTGAATTATGTTGTCCATTATTTAGAAAGTGATAGATCAGATAAAAATAAAAACATCATCAATTACATAAACGTTTTAAAATTAAAATGGGATGTTAAATACTATGAAGCACTAGAGATAATAGAAGAAGAGTTACAAAAGTTAAAAAAAGGTGGTTTGTATTGTCTAATTTTAGTTGAAAAGATAGATATTTTGGTCAAACTTTCTAGAAATGAAGAAATTAAAGAAGTATTCAATCAATTGAAGGAAGAATTCGAAAAACTTCCTAAGTATTTAAGAGGAATAGTTGTTGAGAATTTAAAGAATGTTCGTGAATTAAATTTTGATGAAAAAGATTTGCAAACCATTAGGATTTGGAGTGAAAGTTATGAAAATGCTCTTACCACCAAAGGCTTCATATTACTATCAAGAGCAAGAGGAAAAAAGAACGAAAAAAGATACGAAGAAGCAGTTTGTTTAAACATCGAAGCATTTAAGATTTTAAAAACCGTTCCACATCCTTCTGGTATGGTGCAAGCTTTAAACAATATATCTTGGTGGTTGAAAGATGCAAACAAAGAAAAGGCTTTAGATTTTACCTTTCCATTGGGATTCTATCTTGGTTACTATTTCGATGAAGATAATTTAAAAGTTTTCAATTCCCTCGATACTATATTTCAAGTACAGAAGAATAACAACGACCCTTTGGTTTATGAGACCGCCTTTATCTTTTCAAAGTGTTTATCTCAACTAAACAAATCTGAAAGTGAATCGATAAAAAATACTTTTAAAGATATCATTAACCAATTAAAGTACTTTGTATTCAATTTGGATAACAACCAACATAGAAGTACACCAAAACTAAGAGATTTCATAAGGAAAGAGATAGGAAAAGAAAAGATACCCATAGACTCAATGAACGTTTCTGAAAAAACGTTGAAAGAGTTTTTATCTGCAAAGACAAAGTACATTCAACCAAATACCTTGAGAAACATATTAGATGCTCTTGAGTTTAAAATCAACACATCCACACCTATATGTATAATCAAAGAATTGAAAAAGAAGGATATAGATAAAAAGTTTGAGATAAACCTTGAAAAGTTTAAGAACTTTCCAAAAGAAAGACAAATATCAGAGCTCTTTACCTCTTACCTTGCTCATTACTACAAAGAAGAGATTGATCTAAAAAAGATAATTAAAGAGATAGAAGATGACAGTTTAATTGAAGAAAGATGCGATTACTACACGAAAGAGTTAATAAACTCTATCTTTGAAAGAAATCCAAAGATAAATTTTGATTCTTTACTAACAAACGTTCAAGAACTAAAAATCTACACAAACAAAAATATAACCTTCAAAGAACATCCTTTTTATTTGGGAAGGAAAGAAGTTGTAAAAAGGTTTGTGAGGGACTTGAATAAAAAGAATTTAAAAGAGTTCATTGGAAATTACATTGGTCTTGATATAAGACAAAAAAAGACAGTAGAAAAATTCATAATGAATTATGGTAGGTACTACGATTTGAAGGATATACCAAAAGAATTCACACCGAAAGTACCAAAAGAGATTGATCCATTCGTGAAAAAATACACGTTGAAGAGAAAACCTTCTTCTGTTTCTTTTTATGTGTTTGAAGGGGAAGAAAGAGGAGAGTTTGTAGAAATTATCGGCAATTTTTAATTGAAAAACGCCCATGTTGGGGCGCCTTTTTTGATTCTATCATTAGTTTTGCGATTAATTTTGCAAATTTAGTTTTATCTTTAATTTCTAATCCTTCAAATAACAAAGATCGGCTGTTTAGAAAAGAATTTTTTATTTTTTGAAAATTTCTTCTACCAGCTGCTCTTTTGTGATTTTTAAATATTCTGAGACATCTCTTAATATGTTATTTAACGTACCTATTTTTAGAAATTTATGATCAGGTATGGTTATGTTATGCGAATACCCCATATATTCGGAATTCAATCTTAAATGGTTTCCTGTCTTTCTTAAAATTTTATAATTATATTTTCCAAGTAGATCTGCTAATTCTTTCCCTGAGATATTTCTGGGAACTTTAGACATATTTGAATGTCTCTTCTTTTACAATATGCAATCTTATAATATCGGGAACATCTTCTTCTTTATCAAAGTGACATTTTATAGCATCTTTAATATTTTCTTTAAGCTCATCTAAGGTCGATCCTTCTGTAAAGATTGATTCTCCCAAAGCCCTAGCGTTATATCCGCTTTCTGGATCTTCTTCTACTATAAATATTATTTCTTTGACTTTCATCAAATTCATCCCCTTTTATTTTCTAGTAATATTATATCATATAGGGACAAATTGTCAGAAAACTGCGCATTAGATAATATTAAATGTCCGTCAAGTAGAAAAAATGAAATATGAACAAATGATTAAATAATCTAGTATCATGTAAGAAAGCACAAATAAGTGTCCAACTTGATAAAGTGAGAGCCAGTTTTCTGTTTTTCTTTATTGCCCTTGGTAAACTTAATTTAACTCCAGCTTAATTACCCACTATTTTCGTGATAGAACCAATAATTTTAAAGTTCTTATCTTTCACTACAACCATTTTAATAATTATGAAACCCCAACCAAGCATTTACCCTACTTCTTCTACAATGTTTACAACCGTCCCATCTTTTGATTTGTTTAAAAAGCACTTGTTACATGCAATTTTCATACTTCCTAATTTCATTATATACTTTTCCATATGATTTTCCACTATTTTTTTAATTGGCTTCAAATATACACCGATAAAGTATTACAGAGAGATCCTTCTGCTGTTTCTTTTTATGTGTTTGAAGGGGAAGAAAGAGGAGAGTTTGTAGAAATTATCTGCAATTTTTAATTGAAAAACGCCCTTTTCGGACGTCTTTTTGAAAATTATTTTAATATTTCTTTAAGATCTTCTATGGTTATTTCTAACAAGTTGTCTCCTATGTAATCTATCGTTTTTTCATCCGCTTTTCTTATTTTATCTTTTAAATCTTCGGTTAATTGGTTACCAAATCTTTTGCTTAATATTCTAATTGCAAAATCTTTTTCACCCTCTAATCTAGCTTTTTCTCTGTCTCTTTTTGCTATCTCTTCTAATGTGTCAAACATTTTTGGCACCTCCATTTCTTCTAGCTCTTTGTACCTGGTTTGTTAGATCCATTGGCGATGCCTATTTATAGTATGTCTGATCTTTTTATGGAGAAGTCTTTGCCTATTAGTTCAGTTTGTTCACGTTTTAAATCTGTTTCTCTTTTATTTGTTTTGTGATCTCTTTTGGTAGAAAGGCTTTTAGAAAGTCATAGAATACGGTTCTGTCTTCAAATAATTCTTTGAATATGGAATCTTTTATTGGATTAGACATAAGCTTCTCCTTTTTGGTTTATTTTTTTGCTTGTTCAACTTAATTATATACCTATAAAAATACTTCCGATTTTTATTTTCAAATGATCTTCTAAACTTTTTAATAAGTTATAGCTTTTGTTTTGATGCCTCACTATTTTTTCTAATATCTATATCCAACCATATCATGCCATTTCCTTCACCCTCATATTCAGGGAAAACACCCCTTAAGCTAAAACCTACTCGCTTATAGAAATTTATTGCTCCTAAATTCCACAGCCCCGTTTGAACACATACATACCTCATACTCAATTCTTGGGCCCTCTTCAGAACATGATGTATGAGTAACCTTCCTATCCCTTGTTTTCGATAATTTTCTTCTACAGCTAAATAGTCAATCATTGCAACTTTATCCCAAAATGGATAAGAAAGTGATATAAAACCGATAACTTTTTTATTTATTGTTGCTACATAAATATCTCCTGAATAATTTTGTATTTCCTCTTGTACTTCTTTTCTAGAGCGGGTCGCATTAACGTAACTATCCAATAAGAATATCCAATCAAAGTCTTTTTCCATTTCAAAATCACGTATGTTTATATTTTTTTGCATACAACTTCCCCCTGGTGTAATTCACATGCCTAACTGCCACATTATATAAGAATACATATCCACATTCCATTCCGTGAATTTCCACATTGGCATCCCTGCTCCGTGCCCTATATCTTTTATCATGTAAAATAAAATCGGTCCTTTACTTTTACATATCTGCTGCATTTTAGCACACATTTTAAGGGTATGTATGGGAGAGACCCTTTTGTCATTCTCACTTGTCCTGAAAAGAATCGAAGGGTATGTTTTGTTTGAATTAACATTGTGATAAGGAGAATATTCCTTTAGATAATTAAAATCTTCATGTTTGTCGGGGTTACCGTATTCTGGGATCCAAATATGAGCTATTCCAAACTTATGGTATCTCAACATATCCAAAAGACCTACATCACATACTACCGCTTTAAACAAATCAGGTCGTTGTGTAAGAACAGCGCCTACAAGAAGCCCACCATTCTTCCCCAAATTCGTTTCCCCCTCTTATGCCAGCTTCAGCATATATCCCACCTTTATCTAAAAATGGTATTATCTCACCCATATAAGAAGGAGAGAGCCCCAAGTTGAAACCACCATAACCACTCAGAAGAGTAGGTGTATTACCATCTATAACCAATTCAGTTTTATATAGGATGTACATCGGGATTTTTGCGCCATCTTTGGAAGGATAGAATAAAAACTCCAAATTGTAATCTTTTGGATTGATAAAGATATTAGACGTGTATAAAGTTTTTTCTTTTTTGGATTCAAGATCAAATTTGTGGTAGGATACAGGATAAAAGAAGGATGAAAAGGAATAAATAATTTCTGATTTTGAAGATTCAATCGTCCAAAAGGATGACGTTCCTTTTTCCGGAAGTTCGATTTCGTACATAAAAGCTCCTTGAAGATCGTAAATGAGTAATCGGGTGTATGTGTTATCTTTAACTTTTAGTATGATCTTCCCTGCAGCAAAATCAACTTTTTCAAGTACCCAGTCTGATTCTGGTATTATTTGTTGGGCTTTTTTTATATCCGCTTCAGAAAGTTTACCCTTAAGAAGACGGTATTTTGGCGCATCAAGGTTTGTGAGTATATACAAATAATCACCGTAGACTGTTGGAATAAACTGAGCAGAATAACCAACAGCAATGGGTTTCAAACCATCTTCAAGTATGTAAAGGTCGTTTTCACTCCATGTTTTATCTACTGATATGAATATATGCTCTCCATCAGGGGATGCAGAAACACTTACTATCCCTTCAATATCTTTACCGTAAATATATTTATCCTTTTTCCAAGACTCGCCGAGTTTGTGAAAATAAACAATGGGAGCAAATCTTTCTCCTTCGTTTCTAGTGTAAAAGAAACCCGACTCAGCTTTTACCCAAGCTACACTTGCCCACTTTGTTTTAGGTATAACATCTAAGACTTTTCCTGTATCCACTTCTTGTACGTAAAGCGTAGAACTTTCACTTCCCCCAGAGGATCTGCCATAGGCGATTAAATTCCCACTGGGAGATGTTTCAAACCAATCAACGGCTTCGATACCTTTTTCGCTCCATTTGTTGGGGTCTAATACTACCTTTGATCCTTCAGGGTCAAATTCACCTTGACTGTATAGGAGAATGGGTTGGTTGAGATTTCCACCGGATTTATAGAAAAAATATTTATCCCCCGCAACAGAACACAAAGAATATTTAATTTCATCTTGCATCCTGCGAAATTCCTTTTGCAAGTAATCTCTATAAGGTAAGGAGTCAAGAATTGCCCTTGTTAATTTGTTTTCTTCATCAATCCATTTTATAACCGTAGGATGATTCAAATCTTCCATCCATCTATAAGGATCTTCTATTTTTTCACCAAATACTACTTCTTCAAATTTTTCTTGAATGGCTTTCGGATAGTTGAACTCCTGACCCTTTTCATTCCTTAAAAAATCTGCCATTTTTTGTCCCCCTTTTCAAAAATAATCTAGTTACTTTTTTAAACCTTCTAATCTTTTTCAAATGTTGTTTTTTTCACATAAAGTAAATACTTCAATCAAACATTTACTCTACTTCTTACACAACATTTGCAACCTCTGTGTGGCGCATTAAATCATATTAGACGTCTATGAAAAAGATTGGTTAGCTCAGAGACATAAATACATTCCAACCAATTCCTTATTTGAATGACAATTAATTATAGACTAGTACGCAAGTTTCTAATTTTTCTACCTTCACTTTTTGAAAGAGATCCAAATGATTTATCCCATCTTCTTTCGTCCGATCTCGTTAGCACTTGATAGATAGCTTTCAATTATTCCTTTGAAAGTATCATCTCCGGACATAAGCTCACTAAAGCTACCTGTCGCTGCAACCGTTCCATTTTTTAACACAAATACCCTATTTGCAAGACTAATAACATTTGGTTTATGGGAAATAATAATCCCAGAACGTGTAGATAAATAATCTTCAAGTTTTTCAAGTAAAACACTTTCGTTTATGGTATCTAGATTAGTAAGTGGTTCGTCAACCACCACTACATCTTTTTCAGCGTAAAATAACCTTGCAAGTTGTATCCGTTGTTTTTCACCGCCCGAAACAAAACTACCTCCTTCTCCTAAAAGTCTTCCTTTTAAATGATCCAATTTAAGATCATCGATTACTTTTTCCAATCGTTCCTCGTCTAACTTTCTTCCCATAACGATATTGCTTTCAAGCGTTTCATTGAAAATTCCAACAGTTTGAGAGTAATATCCAACATATTTGAACACTGCCAGGGGGTAGGTCCCTTTTAATTCATTACCTAGGATTCTTACTTTTCCTTCATAGTTTTGCTCTAATCCAAGTAGTATATTGAGTAAAGTGGATTTTCCTTCTCCTGATAAACCTACAATAGCAATTGTTTCCCCATGCTGAACGTTTAAGGAAATTTTTTTTAGAAATGTTTTATCAGGTTCAAAACCAAAACTGACATCTTTCAGACTATATACGGGAGCCTTTGGAACCGGAAATATTTCATGCTTCGTGTAATTCTTTTGTGCATGTTCTGCTTCGTCGAAATAATTAAGGATGGTATCAAGATTTGCAGAAACACGTACTGCAATTCGGGCCAATTCCCTAAATAGGTATAAAGGTTCCGTCACAAAGGAAAAATATGTCCACAATGCCCATATTGTTCCAACGGTCATACGTCCATTAATTACTAAAAAACTTCCATATACCAAGATTATTAGACGAGAAAAATAATCTGGCAGATCAACCATCAATTTATCAAACCTTGATCTTGGTATTTCTGCTTCCACCACTGAGTCTGTAATCTTTTGGTATATTCTTTCATATTCATTTTCACGTTTTGATTTTGCTTCTCCAGCAAAAATTTCATGGAGATTTTCGAAAGTTTCAACTATGAAATTCGTTGCTTGTCTCATTAATTCATACCCTCGGGAGTAAGGGCGATGGCTTACTCGATCAATAATATTTGTGTATAGACCTACAATTGCCACATTCACCACATACAAGAAGAAAAAGAATTTACTCCAAGCGAAAACCATTACCAAAATTAGTACCATTCGTATAAGCACAAAAATGTTGCGAATAAAACCATAATCAAGAACGACAAAAGCTTCGTTAAGTTGATTATTAATCAAAGAGGCATAGTATGCCGAACCTTGTTGCTTAAGTTTTTTCCAAGGGAAAAAGAAAGAGAGTTTGAAAATACGATTTGATAGATCCGCGGCAGCTTTGAATTTTTCACGTAAATAAATTTGGTCGCCAATGTAGGTTAAGATAAACGAGGCAGTGTATAAGATCGCTAAAAGATAAATGGAGTTCCATTCCATTTGCATATTTATTGTTAACCCGTCTATGATGTTTCTTACCAGCAACGGAATGAAAAAACCGAATACAACTGATGATGTTGCAAGAAAGCCACCAATCAATATTGGTATAAGCCTTCGTTTCCCAATCAAAGAATAAAAAGATATTATCTTACGCAAGTTTGTTAAATTCATTTCTCCTCCTTTATAAGTGGAAATCAATGTTTAAAGGAAAAGAGGGACACTACTCCCTTAGCTAGGTAAATTTAACTCGAGATTAATTAACCTCTATTTTCGGGAAAAAAATCAGGCTCGCTTTTTCTTAATCTAAAACTGCATCTGGATTTTTTTCTTCTAGGTTCATTACTACTTTATTAAATAGCATTAAAACACAAACGACAATTAAAGTCAAACCAGATAGAATGAACATAAGTCCTGTCCCCCTGTTTTTCCCAACACCTATTAAAGAGCCAATCCACGTATTCGCTAATGTGCCTCCATCTATAAGAAGTGGATTGAATACTTTTTCTGCCAAAACACCTGACAATACAATTGCAACTGGGGTTATAATTTTCAAAAGCCCATCTATCACAGCGCCCACTCTTCCCAAAACGTTACCCTCAATTTTTAGCTGCATTATGGTACCCAATGTAGCATTTGTGAATGGAACAGGCAACATGAATATGAAAAATCCCACACCAATTATATACCAAAGAGGCGATACACCCATCACACACAAACCTATACCTGATAGTATGAGCCCAATAAATATCACTTTTACCCTATTTTTAATAGTTGGTATAACACTTGCAACTAACCCTCCTAAAACTAATGCTATTCCCGATATGGAATTTACCATCCCATAAATTACGGAATTATAATTACCCATTATTATTGGGCCAACAAGTACTATGCACAAATTAGCTATGAAATTTAACAGGGCGAATACAGCTATGAGTGAGAAAAAACCTTGTTTTCCTTTTAAATATGTGAGGGTATATTTAAAATCATTGATTATATTACCCATATTCACCCTTTTATCTTCGATAACAGGCTGTGGGATTTTTTGTGATAGGACTGTTCCTATTGCTACAAAGAATGTTATAAAATCGATTGTTAATAAACCTGATAAATCAATTAAAGGGTATAGAGCTCCTGCTACTACAGGTGCTATTATATTTTGAATGGATGGGATTAATTGCATCATTCCGTTTGCCCTACCGAGGTTTTTCTTAGGAACAATTTCCGGGATAGAGGCATTGAATGCAGGACCTTGAAACGTCCCAAATATTGCAGATATGAAGTTAATTGGGAAAATCATCCATAGTTTCATTTGCCCCGTTATAAGCAATATGATCATAAACATTTTTAAAAGTGCGTCAAATGCGTCTGTGAATATAATTATATTTTTCCTGTTTTTCCTATCAGCAAATGTTCCTGCGATCGGTGCAAAGATTATCCCTGGCAAAATCCGCATTAAAACAGTCATAGTAAAAGTCATTGCACTTCCAGTTGTTTCTAAAACCCAGACAGATAACCCAAAAGTTGTCAAACCAGAGCCTAAAATAGAGACAAATTGCCCTATCCAAATTATCATAAATTTTTTCATAGATTTTTCTGGATTTGACTTATTTTGATTCATCCCTTTTAACCTCCCGATAATACCTTATGAAAACAAGTATTAATCTAACTATTTTGATTTCTCGACATTCTGCACTCCTTCTCTCACAGTTCTTATTGCAGTACCGATTTTGATTAATAGTGTAATTGTAATAATGCTTCCTATAAGGGCTAATAACCAATTGTAGCGAAAACCTATCTGATCTGCGATATAACCACTTACCAAAGGAATAATGAAACCAAACAAGGATCCAGCAGCACCAATCGCTGAAATATAAGATGCTCTCCTCTCACTTGGAATAAGATCATGAACCCATACTGAACTAGCACTCATATCTATGCCCAATCCCAATTCGATTAAACAGGCTCCTATGTAGAAAGCTACAATTGAAGTGTGAGAAGCGATTGTAATAGAACCTATTGCAATTAAACCTTGCCCCATTATTGATACTTTCACACCTTCAAAACGCTTTAGAAGTATGCCTGCTAAACTATTTCCGACTGCTAAAACTACAAGAAAAATGGCCATTGTGAAACCTAAGTATGCGGTAGACAATTTAAGCTCTTTAACCATATATAATTGCCATATCATTACAAAGGTCTGGAATGCGATTCTTCCTGTCATAGAGCGAATCAAAATTAATCTCATCGTGGTACTTTTAAAAATATCAATTGTGTTTCGAACAAGGGCTTTCCTAAATGAAATTGCCCTATCTCCGTAATTTTCATTTAAAATAAAAATAAGAATGATGGATGTTCCAAGTCCCATTATACCAGCAACCAATAAGGGAAAATCCGGACGACCAATTGCAAGAAGAGAGGACAATAAAGCCACAATGGCACCGAATATTAGTGAAATTGCATTTGCATTAGGAAACACTTTCGCTTTTAAATGCGATCGACCCTCTTTAGTAATTTCATCTACAAACCAAGCTCCTGGAGTACCACTAATCAACGATACCCCGACTGCCCACAATAAAATACTCAAGATAAAAGTGAATAGATTACTTGCTTGGAAAAATACCAGTAAACCGATGGACCATATGAAAAATCCTAACACTAACGATCTTTTCCGACCGTATTTATCTGCAATGTTTCCAGTTGGGTAGTCAAATATACTTAATGCTATTGAAGAAATCGCTAATACCTGTCCGATTTGAAATGAAGTTAATCCCCTTATACCCATATGAGCAACATAGACAGTCCCAAATAATTTATCAATACCCTCATAAAGCATAA
Organism: Petrotoga halophila DSM 16923; assembly: GCF_002924615.1. Lineage (NCBI taxonomy): Bacteria > Thermotogati > Thermotogota > Thermotogae > Petrotogales > Petrotogaceae > Petrotoga > Petrotoga halophila. Next base: position 16,646 of record NZ_JALY01000105.1, read on the forward strand.
TAATAAAATAATATTTCATTATTGTAGAGTCAAGTTTGATTGATTTACCAAAACGCCACATAGATCTTATCCTCCGGTTTTTATAAGATTACTGCCTTTAAAAACTCTAAAACTTAATATCTGTTCCCTTTGCCTCCGTTCATCACAGCATTTTCTTTTTCTTATTCAACCATCAGTTTTTTACCAAAGATATCTACGAAGTAGATGATTCCTAACATAGCCATTAATCCCAGAAATATCAAAATAAGATTTTGCCATTCTTCTAAAATAATTAACTTTTCCCACAGATTTCCATTTATTCCCACAAAAATTAAGAATAAAAATAAAAGGATTCTAACTATGAATGGGTTATCAAACACGAGAAGCCCTATTCCAACCAAACCACTAAGTACCGCCGACCAAATCGGAAAGGTTATCAATACCGTTAAAAGTATTTCAAAATTAGGAATTACTCCCATAGAAAAAATGTTTGTTATATATTGCACAATAATTCCCCATAACATGAATACCTGAGTGAACAATAATACTGCCAACACTTTCCCCAAGAATATTTCTTTTATATCTAAAGGTGATGCCAAAAGGTATGAGATGTTTTTATTTTCCTTCTCTCGTTGAAAGCTGATCCAACCAAATGAATAAGGCACGCAAAAAGTAACTATAAAAGAGGAGATAAGAATAGGGTTAAATTTATTTGAACTATCCATATTAAACGTTATTACAAAGACTGTAATAACCGTCAAAAGAGAAAAAAATTGAAATCGTTTCCTTATGAACATTCGTAACTCTTTTTTAATTAGGGCTTTCATCATTCTTCGTCCTCCTTTACGATATAAGTATATATATCCTCAAGCGTGACTTTCTCTTCTTCCACCCTTTCGACATCTATTCCTTTATTCACGAGATATCGAACTACTGATGATGGACTTATTTTATCTCCGGAGAGTATCAACTCTTTTTCTCCTATTACATTCACTTCAGAATTCTTTGAAATCTCATTTACTATATCCTTGGGAATTTTATTACTTGCCTTTATTGTTACACCCATTCTAACTCCCAAAGCCTCTTTCAATTCTTCCATATTTCCAGATACAACTATTTGCCCTTTCCTCAAAAGTATTATCCTTGAACATATTCTTTCTATATCGAAAAGATCATGAGAGGTTATTAAAAGCGTTTTTTCTTTATCATGTAAGCTTTTTAAAAATTCTACCATGTTTTTCCTGGCTACAGGATCAAGATTGGACGTGGGTTCATCCATTAAAACAATTGAAGGATCATGCAAAAATGCTCTTGATATAGCTAACTTTTGCTTCATACCTGCGGAAAGTTCCTTAACCAAACTTCCCTTATTTTCATAAAGTCCCCATTGATTTAGTAATGCCTCCCCTCGTATTTGGGAAACCTCATATAATTCACTCCAGAACTTTATATTTTCATCAACAGTTAAATCATCATAAAGACCAGGTCCGTCCAAAATGAAACCTATCTTTTTTCTTTCGCTCTTGGTCATCTTATCAGTATCTACCCCTAAAATTTTTGAAACCCCTTCAGTTGGTTTTAAAAGTCCTAATATTATATTTATCAGGGTAGTTTTTCCTGCACCGTTTGGCCCAATCAATCCTACAACTTCTCCCGCCTTTATTGAAATATTTATATTTTTCAAAGCTTCTACCCCGTTTTTATAAACCTTTCGAATATCTTTTAATATAATTGTTTCCATAAATCTATTCCCCCCTTCCAAATATTATTTCTTTTTGAACAATTCTATAAATGCATTATAATTTTTTTTATCTTTCATTCTGAGCATCTTTCACATACTGCTTCTTAAATAATTCTCTGTAACTTTCATTCTTTTGGTATAATTCTATGTGTGAACCCGAATCCACTATAGTACCGTTTGCCATAAAATATATCTTATCTGCTTTTGTTATTGTTGAAAGACGATGAGAAACCAATATTATCGCCATATCTTTTTCCTTTTCCTTCAGCCTTTCAAATATTAATTCTTCGGTGTGTGAATCCATTGCAGAAGTAGCTTCATCCAACAACAGCACCTTAGGCGGATGTAATAATGTTCGAGCTAAATTGACTCTTTGCTTTTGCCCACTGGATAAAAGCAAACAATTTTTATTAAGAGACTCTGAAAATTCTGTTAGTTGTGTGATTTCTAAAATCTTATTTATTGTACTTTTTTCAACTTTTTCACCTAATAAGATATTCTCTTCTATGCTTGCATTGAATATAAAAGGAGAACTTTCTACATATTTTATATTTCTTCGTAAATCTGAAAGATCATATTGTGAAAGTTTTAATTTGTTCAGTAATATTTCTCCTCTTTGCGGTTTATATAGCTCGGTTAATAATAAAAGTAAAGTGCTTTTCCCTGTTCCAGTTGATCCAACAATGGCTATCTTTTCACCTTCGCTGATTTGCAAATTTATATTTTTTAATATATAATTATTTCCTTCATATGAGAAGAAAACGTCGTGGAAATCAATTGTAAATTCTTTTGGAAAGGGCATCCCTTTACGTACTTTTTCCTCTTCTTGGTTTAGTAAAGTTTTAATTCTATCTATTGATGGGAAAGCGGCAGGTGTGGTAGTAAAGAGAAAAGCTAAGTTCCATACTGGGACATATAGCCTTCCAACGAATGTGAAAAAGGCGATCAGCTTTGGAATATCTACTAAACCCCTCATTGATAAAATTGCACCTATACACAAAATAATAATAGGTAAACCTTCTTCAATATACATAGTTATACTATTATATAGTTTTTCATAAAAACTTTTGTTTTTCATAGAGTTATTCCAATTGCGGATCTTGTTTTGAAAAAGATGGTAAAAATAGGTAGTTTTTTCCAATAACCTTATGATAATTGCTGAATTTATCCCTTCTTCTATTGATTTCACAACATTATCGTTTGCCTCTCGTTCTAACAAAGACATACTTTCCATCTTTGGTTTGAACTGCTTTTGACATAATAAGTATACGGGTAGGGAACAAACAAATATTATGGCCAAATAAGTATTTAATTTAAAGGCAACATAACATCCTACCGAAAATTCAGCTATTGCCTGAAAAACAGATGTAAAAAAAAGCGCTTCTTCTCCAACTATGTCTATATCAGAGGTGAATCGTGCCATCAATTCACCTGATGGCTTCCTTTTATGGTACGAGGCAGGTAATTTTAGAACCTTTAGATATAATTTCTCACGCAAGCTCCCTTTCACTAACAGTTTCAAAATGTCTCCTTGATAATCACTTAAAAACCAAATAAAACGTGTGAAGGAATAAATAACAAGAATCAGTAAAGCTGTAATTAAGGCACTTTTCATCCCTTGCCCATCGTTTATTGTTGTAATTTCTTGCATCAAGTTTTCGATTAAAAATGGAGTCACGGCTACTAGTGGTATTGATGAGAAAATCAGTATGAAATTTATGAATAACTCTTTTTTAAAACGAGAGATCTCTTTCCAAAGAAAATACAACGCGTTTTTATATTTCATTAAAGTCCCTCCATTTGATGAGGAAAGTTTATAAAAATTTGCAACAATTTTTAATTGAAAAACCCCCATTTAGGGCGCCTTTTTGAAAATTTTTTTACTAATACTTTTAGTTCTTCTAATGAGTTTAGGGTCCTTCACTATACTCTGTAACCCGCCAATTTTGTTATTTTATGTATCCTTCTTTTTTTAAGAAATACTGTGATAAATTTAGTATTCTTTTATCCTTCATTAGGTCTTTGAAGAATTGGTCGTATTCTGGTTCGCTTTTGTACCATTTGTGTATTAAGTCTAAAAAACCGATATCTTCTTTTTCCTGCTTTATATACAACCTTGCGTAACCGTATCTGTTCCAAATATTTATCTGGACCATGTAATCATAAGATAAGGATTCTATGATCCCTTTTAGGGTTTCTTTGTCTTTTTGTATGGCTTCTTTTTCTTTTTCTAAAATCGAGAGAAGGAATAACAAGAATCCTTCTCCCAGTTCATCAATTATTACTTCATTTTTTTTAGATGTTTCTTCATCAAAATCATAGAAATCTTCGTCTTTTTGAAGTGCGTAACCAGGTATTATTTCAAAGGTTTTTAAGATTTTTAGTACTTGCACTATTTCCTTTTTGTCTTTCACTTCTTTTCTGAATCTAAGGATGTTTTCTCTCTCGTAAGTTTCAAATTTGAGTTTGTCTAAAACTTCAAGTTGGTTGTCGGTGAGTGCTTCTAAATAGTAACCTAAGTACAGTCTAATCAAGATTCGATTCTCCTACAGTCTGAATATTTTCAACTGTTCCGAGAGCTCTTCTGATAAAGTAGAGAGTTCTTGAGAGTTCTTTTCAATCTTCTTTGCGTCTTCTTTTTGAGTGTTAATTGAATTGGTTACCTCACTCAAACTTTCGCTAATAGAGGTTATCGATTGTGCCACTCTGTCCATGGCTGAACTCATTTCTTCGGTGCTTGCGCTTTGTTCTTGAGAAGTTGCTGTTAAGTTGTCTATTCCACTGTTTAAATTTTTTACCATATTTAAAATTTGTTGGAATTTGCTGTTTATACCGTTCATTTGTTCATTGAGGTTTTGTATTATTCCTACGGTTTCGTTTGTGCTGTCATTTACAACATTGGTACTATTTTTAATACCTTCGAGCATTTTTTCAATTTGTGAAGTTGCATTTTTGGAATCTTCCGCCAAACTTCTTATTTCATCTGCTACAACTGCGAATCCTTTTCCTGCTTCCCCTGCTCTTGCTGCCTCTATAGCGGCGTTCAAGGCTAGAAGGTTTGTCTGCTCTGTTATAGAATTTATCGTATTAACGATCTTGCCGATGTTTTCAGATCTTTCTATTAGGGCTTTTACCACATTCTGCGTTTTTTTGGATTTATCTACAGCCTCTTTTATCGTTTTATCTATCGATTTTATAGATTCAAGTCCTTCGTTAGCAGCGTTTTCTGTTTCTGAAGCAGCAGTGTTGAGCTCTTGAGCTGATTTAGAAACATTTTGAGCGGCTGCAGATATTTCCTGAATGCCTGAGGTAACCTCTTCAACGGAGGCGGAAGTATCTTCAGCGTTTTCACTGATTTCAGCAGCCTTTTCTGAAAGAGTTTCTGAAGATTGAGAACTATTTTTAGAAATGTTGAGTAATTCCATAGCAGAACTATCGATCTTTAAAGAGTCTTCTCTTATTGAGTTTATAGAGTTTTTCCAGGCATCTATAGCTTGATTTAAAGAATCTGCCATTTGTCCAATTTCATCTTTAGAGTTTATTTCTACGGAAGTTGATAAATTACCTTCTCCTACCTCTGAAAGATACGTCTTCAGTTTATTCATCGGTTTTATAATGTAGTAAATAACAAATAAAATACCTACTATTACGGCAACTACGGCTATTATTATGAAGAGTATAAGAGTGAACATCGTGGTAGATCTTACTTCACTGAATAAATTTTTAGTATCCGCTTGAGTAATAACCGTCCAATTCGGATCGCTAATTTTATTATAAGCTAAGAATGTTGATCCATTTTGAACATACATGGAACCACTTTTTTGAGTTAAATTTTTAAAGTATTCTTCTTGTGAAATGTCTTGACCAATTGTATCACTTTCAGGATGAAAGATAACCTGACCTTTTTGGTTTATTACATAAATAGTTTCTCCAGTTCCTAACTCATTACCAATAATTTCATAAACCTTAGACATAGAAAGATCTATCCCAACTACTCCAACGATTTCATTTTTATCATTTTTTATAGCCTTTGAAAAGGTAACTAAGGTATCTCCTGTTACTACATCTACGTAAGGATCTGATACAATAACTTCTTGTTGTTTTTGAAGTGCGTCTTTGTACCATGGCCTGATTCTTGGGTCAAAATCATCTGGTATTTTGTTTTCAGATTCTACAGGTCTCATAAAGGTATTCCCACTTTTTGAACTCACATACACAGCTATGAATTCAGGGTATCCTTCAATGAAATTTTGGAGCTTTTGATACATTTTATCTCTTTCTTCTTGCGATTGTTCGAGCAAATTGATGACATCGGGATCACTAGCGATTGAAGAAGTTACTTTTTTGAGATCATTTATGTACTGATCAATAAAATTGGCTGTTTGGGAATTGTTAACTTCGATTAATTGAGAAGTGTCTTCTTTTAATATCTTACTATAATTCAATGAAGAATATGTGATAAAAAACGCCATAGGGACAACGGATACCAAGATGATTAAGACTGCCATTTTCCACTTGAGAGTCATATTATTTCCCCCTGCATTTATTTTTTTATGTTGCCTTTAGAATTTTATAGCGCCCTTTCACCTCGCGCCCCACCCTGAAGGATAATGGAGTGTTTGCGCTTTCACCTCGCAACTCGACTATAAGGATAATTAGACGCCCAAATGAGCTTTTTCTACCAACAAGTTTTTCAACTTTTTCCCCAAAGTTTCATAGGAAAAGTATTTTTTCCCAAGTTCAAAATTCTTTTGAACAATCTTTGAAGCCCTTTGGGTATCAAATAGAATTTTAAAAATTTCTTCTTTTGCCTTAATAATTTCGTTTTGGTTGACTCTGTACCTACCTCTTTCATATTCAGCTTTACTTCCTAGACTGACAACCTCAAAGCCTAAGGGGGCTATGTCTTTTTTGTAAACCGGATATTCAAACATCAACACAGGCTTTTTTGAGAATATCGCCTCTAAAAATTGATTACCAAAACCCTCTAAAATGCTTGGATAGGTTATAAAATCGGCTATTGCGTAAAAATCCCATAGAGAAAAAATCTCTTCCTCTTCGTGCCTGATGTCATCGGAAATGGAAAAAGCTAATTTTAGTTCTACATCTTTTTGTGAGGCGTATTCTTTCAACACTTCTACATAATCAGATTCTTCCGATAAACCAGGTAAAACCAAAAATACGTTCGTGTCTTGCGTTATTTTTTTACCGTTGAATGTTGTTTTTTCAATATACTTTTTTAAATCCTTTTTTACTTCTGCTACCGTGTCGATCGCCAATTCAATAGCTTTTCTTCTGACTATTCTAGTTGCTTGTAAAAATATCAGATCGTTCTGAGATATGTTCAACTTGTCGTATATTTTTATGTTGTAATCGTCTATTTCCCACTGCTTTTGATTAAAATCGAATACGTTAGGTATGACGACACTATCCAACCCTTTTTTATTTTTTAACTCTTCTTGTGCGAGCGAATTTATAACCACGTTGGGTATATCTCTTGGAGGAAAATATTCTTCCAAGATCTCTTTGATGTAATCGTTGGTCGGATTTTTGTAAAAATCTCTTTCCCAATAAAAATCATGGTGGTGACCTATCATTTTAATCCCGTTATCTTTACAGAACCTGTAAACAGCCACGGCTGCTGCAGGATTGTGGGCTAATGAAAAGATGTTATTCACAATCATTACATCCAAATCCATCATTTCGTATAGTTGATTGTAAATATCTTCTACGTATTTATTTATCTCCTTTTTAAAATAAGCCTCGTCCCAGCTGTTTAAATTTACAAAAGCTTTTTGTTTCAGTACGTTACTTCTTTTGTCCGTATATGCAATGTATGGGATTTTGAATCCAGGTGACGTCCCCATATCTCCGGCGATTAAATACGTTTTTAAATGCATGTTTCTAAGAACTTGCTTCCATTTAACCATTTCTAAGGAAACACCGTCTGTTTCTCCTACCCTGTAGTGTACTAAACCAATCTCCATTGGATTCACACCCTCCATACTTCTTTTTATTCAGAAGAAGCGGAATTTCCTGCTAAGTATCCAGTAGACCAGGACCATTGCAAATTGTATCCGCCACTTTCTCCAGCTACATCCATAATCTCACCTGCAAAAAATAAATCAGGTATAATTGTAGACTCTAAAGTATAAGGGTCTATTTCAGTTGTATTAATTCCACCTAAAGAAACCTGAGAATCTTTCCAACTTGTTGTACCTACAACTTCGAAATTCCAGTCTTTTAAGTTATCGGCCAGCATTTCTATATCTTTATCATCCAAACTGTTAACAGGTGCTTCCAAATTTTCAAATCCTATCTTTGGTAAAAAATATGGAATCAATCGTTCCTCGATAATACTTACCAGTAGCAGTTTTATAGGTCTTTCGGGCTTTGATCTAATCTTCTTGACTAAAAAATCCACTAAACTTCGGTGTGAATATTGAGGAAAGGGTACAATTTTTAGAAAAAGAGGAGTGTTTTGTTCTAGATACTCATGAACATAATTACTGAGTTCTAATATTGGTATACCAGAAAGGACGTCATCTTCTTTGAAAAGTATTTCACCAGTATAAATTTTAGAAACAATTTCACCGTTTTGATCTATTAGGAATATATTTCCTTCTAACTTGGAACCTGCCACATCTTTATCGATATGCGGTCTCACTTTCAAAGGGACTAACCCTGGACGTAATTCAACAATAGAATGTCCCAAATCTTGGAGAGTAGGAAATATAATACCGTTGGATCCGTATTGAGGAGAGGAGTTTCCACCTGTTGCCACTATTACTTTATCCGATTGAAATACCCTGTGTTGGCCTTTTATGAGAAATTTTTCTCTATCTTTAATTATTTGGTTGACTTGGAAGTTAAGTACAACTTCAACATTGTGCTTTTCTAATTCATAGATAAAATTAGTAACGATATCTTTTGATTTTTCTGTGTAAGGAAAAAGTTTTGTACCCTTTTCTTTTACCATTATTCCTAATCCTTCAAAAACACTAAGCGTTTGTACAACACCAAAAATATCAAGTACTTTTTTCACAAAAGGCAAATTGTTGCTGTAGTAATGAGTTTCTTTCGTATCCAAATTCGAGAAGTTCCCTCTTCCGTTGCTGCTTGCCAAGAGTTTTTTAGCTAATTTGCCTTTTCTTTCAATTATTCTTACTTTTGCACCGTTCCATGCTGCAACTGTTGCAGCCATTAATCCAGCAGCTCCTCCACCGATCACGGTAATCAACATAACACATTTCCCTCTTTTAGACAATTAACTTGGTTGTTAAATTTCAATTTCTTTCAATTTATTTTGCATTTGCAATACTGTTTCTAAGACTTTTCCCAAGGTATGTATATTGTCCACAAGTTCTTCTATATTTTCTCTTGATGCCAGCAAGTTGTTGGTGTTTTCTTTAAGTTCTTCTTTTCCTGAAACCAAATTTTGCGTTAATTCATCCATAAACGATAAATTCCCATTTAACGTTACAAGAGCGGATTCAATTGAATCGGTTATGGTTGCAAATATTGCTTCTAATTTGTTGATTATTTCTTTGACTTCTAGTACCTGATTTGAGAGGTTGACGATTCTTTCAGATATTTTACTTGATGCGATGTTAGTTTCTGATGATAGTTTTTTAATTTCTTCGGCTACTACAGCGAATCCTCTACCGGCTTCTTTTGCTCTTGCGGCTTCTATTGAGGCGTTTATCGAGAGTATGTTAGTTTGTTTGGCAACGTTTTTTATAACGTTAGTTAATTCTTCTATTTCTTGAAAATTATCCATCAAATGCGATACACTTTCTAGTGATTTTTCTACATCTTTTCCTACTTCATCAAAATCCTTACCAAATTTTTTCAATTTGGAGATGATTTCTTCATTATTAACAGAAATCCTTTTTTTCTCTTCTTCTCCAGTTTCAACTGTTTTTTCAATTACATTTGAAGTGTTTTCTATACTTTCTATAAGTTTAACAAGGGTTTCTCCAACCATATTAGTTGAATCGTTAACTTCCTTAAACCTCTCTCCCAATACTTCCTGGAGTTTTTCAATGAAAGAAACAAGAAGATTTTCATGGTACACACTTTTTGCTAAGCCTTTTATGGTATCAGTATAATTCTCCTTTCCACTCATTTTGCCCCGACCTTATAGATGTTATCTATTAGATCTGTCCCACACTCTAAAGATTCAAACCAGTTTAGGAATTCTTTATACTCAGGCTTTTTATATATAGCCCCATGCTGTGGCACCATCTGTTCAACATCCAATTTTTTAACTATGTCAACCCACTTTTTGCAAACTTTGTTGGATGCCATATACCTTTTGTGAAATCCTTCTATGTATCTAATGTGATTTGAGAAATTTTCTACAAAAACCGTATCTTTCCCTTCAGGGAAAACAGATACTCCTATATCCCCTGAAAAGAGTATTTTGGAGGTTGGATCGTAAAGGTTGAAATTTCCCGTGGAATGTAAGAAATGTGCAGGAATTATATGTAATTCAGCACCATCTTTAAATTTTATCTTTCCTCCGGAGTCTTCTATCAAAACCATCCTTGATTTTTCAAAAACCCCAAAATGGGGTAAAAACCGCTCCCATAATTTAGATATATAAAAGTTTGTTTCCAAAACGCTGTCCCACAAAGTTATTCCGGATGATACATCAGGATCTTGATGAGAATAGAACACATGTTTTATCCTACCCAGGTCAATAAACTCTACAACGCTTGCAAGAACCCGCGGGAATACGTGTACTCCTCCTGGATCGAGCAATACACCTTCGTCATTATGAACTATTAGATACTGATTTGTCGGAATGCTTTCCAGACTTTTCCTTTCTGATCCCAAAAAAATGAATTTGTGTTTCCCATTATCAAACAGGGTTATGATATTTTCGTTATCCATATTATCCTCCTTTATTGAGCCATTTTACTGTCTTCTATGATATTTGATGATACGCTCCCCACCCATCTGTATGAATCATTTAAAATGGAATATTTATACTATTTACATCAAAAGAGCCTAATTCTGCCTCATTTTGGGGAATATCAACTTCTCCATCCTTCATCAATTTTTGCAAAAAGACTAATTCTGCAATGACTTCATTTGGGACCATTCCTTTCGTATATTTCATGGGAGAGATACCCATACCTTCATCTTCTATCCCTAGAACGTGATGACCGGAATTAAAATTTCTGTCGTATAATGCGGATCTGATTCCTTCGAATGCAGCAACATCAACCTTTTTTCTAGAACTTGTTAAAACATAACCTGGTGCCATATAATCTTGGTCCATATCGTATCCAATTACAAAATACCCTCGTCCTTTTTCAAAGTATTCTTCTATAATTTGATTTAAAGGAGCATTATCAGGAAGACCATAAAATGACGAGCCTACTTCTTTGGCAGCATCTATAACAGCTGCGGTAGTTACCCCTGTGAAAATAATATCCGCTCCATGATCGTAATGAGAAAGAGCAATTTGTTTGGTTTTGGAGGAATCGGTAAAGCTACCAACGTAACCAGTAATAACCGTTACATTTTCACCTTTGATTTGATTAAAAGCTTCAACTCCTGAACGATACCCAATTTCATACCTTTTAACGGGTGGAATTTCTAACCCGCCAATAAAACCCACTTCATTGGTTTTTGTCATGGAAGCCGCCAAATATCCGAGTAAAAATCCACCTTCTTCTTCTTTAAAAGTATAAAGAGCTAAATTAGAAGGAATTACTTGATTAGGAGATGGTTCTATGTCTATCCCTATGAAAAATGTATCAGGATACTGCATTGCAATGTTGAATAAAACATCTGCCATCATGAATCCTACCCCTATTACCACATCTCCATTCTGTGCAGCATTGGTAAGATTTGGAACGTAATCGGTTTGTTCTTTCGATATGAGGATTTCTGCTTCAATATCGGGGAGTTGTTCGACAGCCATTTGAACACCAGCCCATGTACCATCGTTGAAAGATTTATCTCCTAGTCCTCCTGCATCCGTGACCATGATAACCTTTAGCCCAAACATGTTCACAAACATGATAAGTGCCATCATCAGAACCAAAACTTTTCTCATGCTTATAACCCCCAATATAGTATTTTACTGTTTCTACAAACTTTAAAACTTGCTATTGTTTTTTTCAAGTAGTAGAAACCCTTAATATTCGTCATTGATTGACAGCTGTCGAATTTTCTGCTATAATAGTTTTTGTCTTTAGTAAGCCCCTGTAGTTCAACGGATAGAACGGTGGATTCCTAATCCACAAATGAAGGTTCGACTCCTTCCAGGGGCACTTTTTTATAGCCTTTGAGCTGGGTAATAATTTATTACTCCATCGTTGGTGACAGAAATTACATCAATTTGAATTTCATCAAATTCTAGGTTTTTATGAGTAGCTATGAAGTAATTCCCCGTTTTCATTATTTTTTTTAGTTTTTTAGAATTTACCCTGAAAGCTGGATCACCGAAAGTTTCTTTCCCACCTTTTACTTCTATAAGATGTAGTACTTTGTTTTTTAAGGCTATAATGTCTATTTCACCGTGTCTGTAAGAAAAATTCCTTGCAATTATTTGATAATCTCTATTCAAAAAGTAAGCAACAGCTTTGTCTTCGTACACTTTCCCTTTTGTATTCAAATTATTCTTCCTCGTTAATATGTATACCAGGTACAGTGAGAAAACCGTCTTTACTTTCTGGAAAGTTGTTTATTATTTCTTTTCTGTTTTCAAAGCCGTCTACTTCGTCTTTTCTTAAAACGGAAGTCGAGAATTCAACTGGGGAGATCATTTCTTCAACCCCGTCAACGTCTATTTCGTCCAATATTTTTAAATACTCTAATAAATCGTTTAGATCTTTTTTTATTTTTTCCTCTTCACTTGGATTTAGTTCTATGTTGGATAGTTTTTTTAACTTTTTTATTAATTCGGTATTTATTTCCATAATTTGTTGCTCCTTTCTTAATTCAAACCTAAAATGAGCTTTAATTTCCCATTTTTTATCTCAAATTTCTCTATACTTATATTTTTGCTAATAGGATTTTCGGGGATATTGATAATTATTGTCTTGTCGTTTAATTCAACAAATTTTGGAAGTTCTTCTTTTTTGATCATTTTTGCAGGGATATTATGAAAAAATTCGTATCTTCCTGTTAACGCTTTAGGATATGTCTTTAATTTTAAATAGTATTTGAACATCAACACCTTGAATCTAATTTCGTTATCACTGAACTCTATATTGGATACGTGATCAAATATGCTTTTCAGGAAGTGAAATTTACTATTTTCTAAAGCTTTTATTAGGAATTCTTTGGCTGCCTTTTCGTCTATTTCCAACAATATTTCTTTCATTATTCACCACCTATTTTTTGAAGTCGAGAACTAATTCAAATTTTCCATCTTGAAGAACAAATCGAGAAATTTTTAAAGATTTTAACATAGTATCAATAAATGGATTTATTTTTATTTTATTAAAATCTATTAGAATTTCGTAATCTTTTGAAGAAACCGCTTCACTGAATTCTGAAAGTATATAGAATATGCCTTCTAAAATCTTTCTAACCCCTTCATCACCACTCAAGGACAAACGTAACTTACCGTTTTCTAAATCTTCAGGCTTTTCTAAAATTTTAATTAAGGATTCTACTGTTGAATCTTTCCCTAAAAAATTAACCTCCATTTGAAAATTTATTCCATCTTCCCTCAGTTGTACATTCAAATTTTTTAGGCCTTGCACTTGAGTATTTTCTTCTATAACTTTGTCTATTAACCCATTTATAAATTCTTCATCAACTTCGATTCTTAAACTTTCCAATTTAATTCCTCCTTCTAACTTTTGATTTTTTTCTTTCTATAGAAATCTTTAGTACTCTTCACTCCATTCAAAGGAGTTGAAATCTTTTCTAAAATTATACCATAAAAATCATTTTGCCAATCAAAATTGTGTGATACAATTAATTGGTTTAAGATTTTAAAAAACTAATTTAATTACGAAGGGGTGAAATTCATATGATTCCTCCCGATTTTATCAATACCGAGGCTTTTACAAATCTCTATTTATTGTTAGTTAATTCGGTCTATATTTTGTTGCCCTTATCCCTAATACTTTTGCTTTTTTCAAAGATTTCTTTTAAAGTTACTATCTTTCTTTTGGGTGTCTATGCTTCTTATTCCATAGTGATACCTTATTTGCTAAAAATCCCGTTAATTAGTAATTTTGTTCTAACGTTTGGTGATTACAGCTTTTTTATTTATCTGATATTTAGTTTGATCTTCGGTTTTGTATTCTATCATCTGGTTAACATAGCTTTTGTGGTTGGTGGCTTTCTTTTAGGCGGATTGGTTGGCTACTCAATAGGAACTTTTATTATATCTTCAAATGGCGAATGGTTGAATAATCTACCTTTTTCCATTTCTTACATTCCCTGGATAATTTTTGCTATCTTAGGTGTGATTGTTGCGATAATCTTTTCAAAAAATTATCAGTCAATTATTTCGATGATCTCTGTAATATTTGGCGCTTTTATTCTCTCTTTTTACACCATCTATTTATTGGAAAAACACACATCTATAACCATAGGCAATAATTCTTTATTGAATGGATGGGAACAGCTAAGTCAGCCAGAGTTTTTTGGTATCTTTATTTCTCTTATAATATATATGATCATAGGTTTTTATTTAATTGTAAGATCTAACAGAAAAAAAGCTAATAATTAATACATTCTTGGAGGTAATAGATGACCCATTCAAAAATAGCAAAACCTTCAGATCTTTTGGTTAATAAAATAGAAAAACTAAAGCTTACCATCAAGGATGAAGTTGAAAGAAGGTTTGAAGAGTTTAAAGAGATTGGACAAAATGGTGATGAATTGGATTTATTCTGTGAACTATCTTTTTGTATATTAACGGCAAATTGGAGGGCAAAGGGCGGTATAAAAGCACAGAAAATAATCACAAAAGAAGGTTTCGCTTATTATAGCGAAAAGCAATTAATATCAAAATTAAGAGAAGTTGGACATAGGTTCTCAAACACCAGATCACGATACATAGTTGAAAATAGATGGATAATCGGGCGTTTGAAGAACTTGCTTCAAAAAGATATTTCAGAAAGTAGAAGGTTTTTGGTTGAAAATATCAAAGGCATAGGTTGGAAAGAAGCTAGCCATTTTTTAAGAAACGTGGGAAGAGAAGACGTTGCTATATTAGATAAGCATATAATGAGAATTATAAAGAATTATAATCTTGTGAAAGAAATACCTAAACCTTCTTGGACAGAGAAAAAGTACACAAAGTTTGAAAAAGAACTCAGAGTTTTATCAAAGATGGTTGGAGAACCATTGGGGAAATTAGATCTATATCTCTGGTATATGGAAACTGGTCAAATAGACAAATAAAAAAACTATTAACATCCATAACATATAAAATTTCATATAAATTTGATATGGTATATTTTGATTATTCGTGATTTTTTGTCAAAAAATACAAAAAGGGGGAAGGATAAAGTTGCCTCTATATAAGTATAAATGTAAAAATTGTGGTTATGAGTTCACTGTTTTGCATTCTATGAATGAAACACCCGAAGTTAAATGTGAACTATGCGGTTCTGAAACTGAAAAGATAATTGGTAACGTGGGAATTTCTTTTAAGGGAGAAGGTTTCTACATCACGGATTCAAGAAAATCCAAATCAAAGTCTTCTTCATCTTCGTCAAGTAAAGAATCAGACCAAATCGCTTCTTGACAAACAAATAGAGTTAAGGTATAATTAAAAAGTGGTATAGGGCCATTAGCTCAGCTGGTAGAGCGACTGACTCTTAATCAGTAGGTCGTGGGTTCGATCCCCGCATGGCCCACCAGAATTTAATATTATATAAAAAATAAAGAGGAAGTCACCCGTAGTTAGCTTCCCACCCCGGGAATAGTCAAAAACCGTCAGGGGTACCAATGTTGAAAAAATGGCTCTTATTTGAGAAAAAGAGAATTTTTTGTATTTTGAAAATAATGGGTGACGCAGGTGTCACCCATTTTTTATCAATTAAATAAGGAAGGTGATTGTATATAAGCGATAAAGTCGCTAAAAACACAGAGATCAGAGCTAGAAAAGTACTGTTAATAGATCAAGAGGGAAACAAACTTGGAGAAATGTCAACAAAGGAAGCGTTAAAATTAGCCCAACAATCGGGAGTAGATCTAGTTTTAGTAGCCCCTAAAGCTAAACCTCCGGTTGCTAGAATGATGGATTATGGTAAATATATCTATGAGAAAGAGAAGAAGGAAAAATTAGCGAAGAAAAAACAAAAAAAACAAGTTGTTAAAGAGATGAAATTCAGACTCAGAATCGATGAACATGACTTCAACACCAAATTGAAAAAGATAAGGGAATTTTTAGAAGATGGCCATAAAGTAAGAGTAGTAATTATGTTTTTAGGTAGAGATATACTTTTTAAAGAGAAAGGCAGGGAAATACTTGACAAAGTGGTGTCTATGACATCCGATATAGCGAAAGTTTCCAGAGGGGCAAAATTATTGGGTAAAGATATGGATATTATTCTAGAACCAGTCAAAGAAGACCAAAAATAAGTAATCTATATTCTAAAAATCAGGAGGAATCAAGATGCCTAAATTAAAAACAAAAGGTTCAGCAAAAAAAAGGTTTAAAGTCACTAAAAGTGGGAAAATTCTACGACATAGAAATAATGTAGGGCATAATACAGGCTTCAAGAAAAGCAGTCATATGAGAAGACTTAAAAAAGAGGTTGAAGTACCTAAGGAAATTGTGGATAAAGTTAAGAAATCACTTGGATTAAAATGATGATTTGAATTTAACTTAAGATAAAGGAGTGTATAAAATATGAGAATTAAACGATCCGTTGCTTCTCGCAAAAAAAGAAAAAAATATTTGAAAGCAGCCAAAGGATACACAGGAGCGTTGAGTAGACGTTATTCATTGGCAAAACAACAGTATTATAAATCCGGGAAATATTCTTATACAGGTAGAAAAAACAAAAAAAGAGATTACAGAAAACTCTGGATAACACGAATCAATGCTGCTGCAAGATCACAAGGATTGAAGTATAACGAGTTAATTCATGGTTTGAAATTGGCCAACGTCGACATAAATAGAAAAATGCTTTCCGAACTTGCTGTAAACGATCCAGAGGGGTTCAATGAATACGTGAATATTGCTAAACAATCTCTAGCTGAAAGCGTACAATAACTACAAAAGGGCGAATACACTCGCCCTTCTTTTTTTATCCACAGCCAGTTTTACTTTCCTTTTTAACATAATCCCCGCATATGTTCTAATACCTTAACTTGACTGTGCCCTCTGATTGGAGTATAATCTTCTTGACAGAGTGCTTTTATTAAGAATTATCAATAAAGCTTTTGGGAGGTATAAAAGTGGAGAGAAAAAAGAGTGAGAATGTAGTATGGCATGCGGGGAAGGTAAAAAAAGAAGATAGAGAAAGACTTTTAGGGCAAAAGGGAGTAATCCTTTGGTTTACGGGGTTATCGGGGTCTGGAAAATCGACTATAGCACATGATTTGGAAGAAAGATTGTTAAAAATGGGAAAGTTGTCGTATGTTTTGGATGGAGACAACATTAGACACGGTTTAAATGGTGATTTAGGATTCTCCCCAGAAGATAGGGAGGAAAATATTAGAAGGATAGGAGAAGTTGCAAAGTTATTCTCTGATCTTGGGATAATTACAATGACAGCCTTCATTTCCCCATACAAAAAAGACAGGCAGAGGGTAAGAGAGCTAGTAAAAGACGGGGAATTCATAGAGATATACGTGAAATGTCCGCTTGACGAATTGAAAAACCGGGATCCAAAGGGTATGTACGAAAAGGCGATGAAAGGCGAAATAAAAAATTTCACAGGGATTTCAGCTCCCTACGAAGAGCCTGAGAATCCTGAGTTAATTTTGAATACCGATGTAGAAAGCATAGATGAATCGGTTGAAAAGGTTATTGAATATTTGAGAAACAAAAATATTATCTGAACAAATCGGGCGGGGAGCGGGGCAAAGGGGCGCTAAAACAGTTTTATGAATAAAAACTATGGAGGTCTAAAAAATGATTGAGCCACACGGTGGAAAATTGGTCAACAAAATAGCTACTGAAGAAGAAAAAAAAGAATGGTTAAAAAGATCGAAAGAGTTGAAAAGTATAAGTGTAACTTATTTTGATCTATCTGAGTTAGAAAACATTGCAACTGGGCTGTTCAGCCCCTTAGAAGGGTTTATGACAAAAGAAGATTACAATTCTGTTTTAAACAACATGAGGTTATCTAACGGAACGGTATGGTCTATCCCAATAATTCTATCGGTAAAAAAAGAGATTGCGAACGAACTAAAAGTGGGAGAAGATGTATTGATAAAGAACCAAGAAGATTCAAAAGAGTACGCGATACTACATCTTCAAGAAAAGTACGAAAGAAGGAAAGAAGAAGAGGCACTGAAAGTTTACAAAACTCAAGATAAAGCCCACCCTGGGGTTAAGTTTCTATATGAACAAGGAGAATTAGCATTAGGCGGGGAGATTACCTTACTCAACAGGATAGAGCACGAAAACTTTCAAGAGTTCAGGCTCGATCCAAAAGATACAAGAAAGATATTCGCTGAAAAGGGATGGAAAACGATAGTAGCCTTTCAAACGAGAAATCCCATACACAGGGCACACGAGTATTTGCAGAAAACAGCGCTTGAAATCGTCGATGGTTTGTTCTTAAACCCATTGGTGGGAAAAACAAAAGATGAAGACATTCCTTCCGATGTGAGGATGAAATCCTACGAAGTTATACTGGACAAGTATTACCCAAAAGAAAGGGTATTTTTAGGCGTGTTTCCTGTTAACATGAGATACGCCGGACCAAAAGAAGCTATCTTTCATGCTATATGTAGAAAGAACTATGGATGTACACACTTTATTGTAGGAAGAGACCATGCAGGTGTTGGAAATTACTATGGAACTTACGAAGCTCAAGAGATATTTGACCAGTTTAAACCCGAAGAGATAGGGATAGTGCCACTAAAATTTGAACACGCGTTTTATTGCACCAAGTGTGAAAATATGGCTACGGCAAAAACATGTCCACACGGAAAAGAAGACCATGTGTTCCTTAGTGGGACAAAGGTGAGGGAAATGCTTTCAAAAGGAGAAAAACCACCAAAAGAATTCACAAGAGCCGAGGTTGCAGAAATACTGATGAAATACTATATGGGTAAATGATTTAGTTAATCTTTAGATAAAATATTAGATTGTTGAAAAATATACAAGGCGTCTGTATAAGGCGCCTTTTTTGGGGGTTTGAAGATGCAAAACAAGGATAAATTAAAAAAAACACTCAAAAATATTAATGGAAGAGGGTATAAGGCTTATAAACAGTTACAGTCAAACTGGTATGATTTTGGCTATTACAAGTTAGGGATACCTTACGTACAAGGAGATCCTTTTGCCAGTCCTTCCAGCATTCTAATTAGAATAGACCAGCAAGTAACAAAATTTCCAGCCTGGTTCTGGGAAAATAAGATAAGACGAACGGCAGTGACTGATTTTTTAACCAGATTAATTGAGCAAGCCATAAAAAAATATAGCAAAGGTCAAAGGGGATCTGGAAAAAGCGGACTGATCGCCATTGCTAAGACAGGTCAGGAAGTATTGGAAAGAACCTCTGTTGAGTTTAATAAAGATATGATAGAGGCCCGGCTTAGTTTAGGTTTACCCGCCGCTGGTCGTAGAGTACTGGGCAATGAAGCTTATAAAATGTTTTTTGATGGACTACCTAAAATTATTAATT
>NZ_JALY01000198.1:0-3848 GCF_002924615.1 Petrotoga halophila DSM 16923
AAAAGAAATGATGAAAGCAGAAGTGGAAATGACGATCTTCAATTATTCTATATGGTGTTGGCCTCATTTGAGCGTTATGGCTTCACTTTATGCTCCTGGACCGTATTTAACTTATGGCCAAATAAATCCAAAGTATCCTGGAATGGTAGGATTGTTAGCTGCAGCTGGTGCTTTAGAGCAAATAGGAATATTCCCAGAAAGAGTTTGGGGTGAGCCAGAAGATCCGACGGTTTTAGAAAAATTACTAAAATACATACGTGCTGCCAGTGCTGCACATAGGTTAAAAGGAGAAAGGTACGGAATGTTTGGTGGAAGGCCCATGGGAATGTACACCGCTTCTGCCAATGGAGATCAATGGATGAAAGAATTTGGAATTGATGTTGAACAGGTAGACCAATATGCATTGGTTTTAAAAGCTGAAAAAGTACTACCCCAGAAGAAAAAGAAAGCAAGAGAATGGCTTGAAAAATTAGCAACCGTTAAATATGACGGCAAAAGACTCACTCCTGAAATTTTAGAGAAACAGATAGGATTATATTACGCTGCACTTGAAATTATACAAGAAGAAGAGCTTGATTTTGTTGGATTCAAAGGACAACCTGAAATGACAAATAATTATGCAACATTAGATATTGCAGAAGCTTTTTTGAACGATCCATACGATTTTGATGGTGCAAAGGAACCTATTGTTGCAGCAACCGAAACAGATATGGATGGAGCTTTAACGATGGAAATCTTTAAACATATAGCCCAAACCCCTGTACTGTTTGCTGATGTGAGGCATTACTTCAAAGAAGAGAATTTATTGGATTTAGCAAACTCTGGACAGCATGCGACATATTTTGCAGGAAAATCTAACAAACCTGAAGAAAATTTGAAAAACGTGATTATACACCCTGAAGATTTTTATTTTCCAGCGGGTGGTGGTGCTGTTAAACACTTTGCAGCCCCTGGAAGAGTCACATTAGCAAGACTTGCAAGACAAGATGGAAATTATGTAATGACGATAGTTCCCGCTGAGTTTGTCGAACTTTCTGAGGAAGAAAAGAAAAGATTGAGCGAACAAGTGCAAATCGAATGGCCACATGCATATGCTAAACTAGATACTGATATGGAAACTTTTTTGGAATATTATCCTTGCAACCATACACATGGGGTATATGGAAATTATTTAGATGAGTTGGTACATTTTTGTAAGATTAAAAATATCGGTTATCAGATTTTGGATTGAAAAAAATTTATATTTGGAGGAACTAAAAATGTATTTAGTGGGAGTGGATATCGGAACTCAAAGCACTAAATCAGTTATCACGGATGAAAATGGAAAAGTCATTGCAGAAGCTTCTAAAGAATATTCTGTTTTGACACCTCAACCCAATTGGGCTGAACAATGGCCTAATGTGTGGTTTGATGCTGTGATTGATACTCTGAAACTAGCAATAGAAAAAAGGAAAATAGATCCAAAAACCGTTGCAGGAATCGCTATCAGTGGATTATATGGAGGTTCGGGAATCCCGGTTGATAAAGATTTCAACCCTCTGAGGCCCTGCTTGATCTGGATGGATAGGAGAGCAACAAAAGAAACAGATTGGGTTAAAAATAATGTTCCCAAAGAAACTTTATTTGGGATAACAGGTAATTATGTTGATAGTTACTTTGGTTTCACAAAAATCATTTGGATAAAAAATAATGAGAAGGATATTTGGGAAAAAACTTATAAATTTATAACACCAAAAGATTTCGTCATTCACAAATTAACAGGTGAAGTAATAATAGATTTCTCTTCTGCTGGTAATATCGGAGGGATTTTCGACATTCATAAAAAATACTGGTCAGAAGAAATGTGCAAAATGCTTGGAATAGATTCAGATAAATTGCCTGAAAAGATAGTTAAATCTTCTGAGATTGTAGGAACCCTCAACAAAACATATGCTCAAGAGATCGGACTTTTAGAGGGCACCCCGATAATCGCTGGAGGAATAGATGCACCCGTTGCTCAATTAAGTGCGGGATCTGTCAACGAAGGTGAACACGTAGCTATGGTTGGGACTTCGACATGTTGGGGCAATATTCACGATGGCAAATACCTAACCCCTGAATTGGTTAGTTTTCCATATGTTGTAGATGATTTAGCAAAGATATACACGTTTGGGGGAGGAGCCACTTCGGGAGCCATAGTGAGATGGTTTCGAGAAGAGTTCGGGGAATATGAAAAAGAATTTGAAAGAAAAAGAGGTATTTCTGCTTATTCACTTCTTGAATTGGAATCAAAAGATATTCCTCCTGGAAGTGATGGGATTATAGTTTTGCCATATTTTATGGGTGAAAGATCACCTGTTTGGGAATCAAGTGCTAAAGGAACTATTATAGGACTTAACTTGTACCACAAAAGAAGACATCTTTACAAAGCTTTTATGGAGTCTGTAGCCTATTCCCTGAGACATAATATGGAATATGCAGAAAATACTGGAATGAAATTGAATTCCGAATGTTACTTAGTAGGAGGAGCTGCTAAGAGTGATATTTGGACTCAAATATTTGCAGATGTGACAGGATATATTATGAAAAGAACGGATCAAGATGTTGAAGCACCTTTAGGAGATGCATTTTTAGCTGGCTTAGGAACAGGTGTATTTCCCGATTCACAAGATATTAAGAAATGGATAAAGTTCAAAGAAAATACTTCCCCAGACGTTAATAACAAAAGTGTTTATGATAAATACTTCAATTTATACAAAAAGTTGTATGAAAATACCAAAGAAATAATGAAACAATTATAGTCTCATTGATTGAAAAAATTTACCGGTATGGAGTAGCAAAAATCAAGAAAAGGCAACGGATAGAATTTATAGCCCCTTTATGGGGCTTAATTTTTTTGTATGTTATAAGATCTTAAGAAACTTGATTATGATTGTAAAAAGGTATATCATAATAGTGAGAAGAAAAAGGATGGGGTGGGCTGCGGGGCGAATGGGCGCTAAAGTAGGTTTTAGAGTTTTTAAAGAAAAATTTTATAATTTTAGGGAGTGAAAAAGGTATATGTATTACGTTGGTTTTGATATTGGATCCTCGAGTATTCACGTAGCGGTCATTGATGAAGAAGGAAAACTAAAATACGTTAAAGAAAGTATTCCACATTTTGGTGTGCCTTTAAAAAGGCTACCCGAGATTTGGGAATCGATAAAACCTGAATTGGATGGGGAAATACTTTCCACATCGTTCACTGGAATAGGTGCGCAACTTTTTAACAAAGTTTTTCCGGAACTCTTGTTTGATTACGAGAGTGTTACTATTCCCAAAGGTGCTTCTTTTCTTGAACCAAACGTTTCCTATGTATTCCACATTGGAGCAAAGGACTCCTATTTTTTAAGACTTGGACATCTTAAAGACAAGGTGAATCTTTTAGAGTGGTCAGCTAATAGCAAATGTGGTGGCGGTTCGGGAATTTTAGTTGAAAAACAGTTGAAAAGGTTATACTTAAAAAACGATTCTGAGTTTTTTCAGTTAGATGATTACTCACAAAAAATTAAACTAATGAAAAGATTATATGCGCAAGCAGAGAACGAGGCGAAAGAGTACAGCGATATTCAAGGCTTCAACGCGAGATGTGGTGTTGTAATTCAATCAGATTTGATACATGAACAAAATGAAGGTGCTCAAAGGCCTTTTTTAGTTGCAAAATTGTACTCTACAGTGGCAAGGAATTATAAAAATGACGTGATTGGAGCGAGGGAACTTGATCCTTCTCTTTCTGCCATAGCTACAGGTGGAGTCTTTTCAAGTGATTATATCCTAAAAAGTTTTAACATGTTAACCAATTTAAATGTTAAAAGGCCTAAGTACCATAC
>NZ_JALY01000179.1:0-21233 GCF_002924615.1 Petrotoga halophila DSM 16923
CTTATGAGGTACTTAAAGGGCAAAGACCCTTAATACTTGGGGATTTTAAAGGGGTTACCCCTTAACGTTTAAGGGTGGGCTGCGGGGTATAAGGGCGCAAAAATAAGCTTTATAAATAAGCTGATGATTTTAGATGGGTCACAGGGCGAAGCCCTCCACCCCCCACTGGGTTAGGGGACCGCAGGTCCCTTTCTAAGAAGAGCTGGGAGCGTTTTGCAGCTTTGTGCAAAATGGTTTGGTTTGCAATGCTTTTAAATGAATTTGCCCTTGATTTGGGGTTATTAAGGGGAACCCCCTTAACGTTCAATGGCGCTATCAAACTACAAAAAATTAGGAGGTTTTAATATGAAAAAACATTTTCTACTATTTGCTGTCTTTCTCATCACAGGATTCGCTTTTTCAATAACCCTTTTAAACGAAATTTCTTACAACGTTGACATATCTTATGCGGCAACAGATGTGGAAAGGGTACTAACAAATTATGGTATACAAGAAGGCTCCTATATTGGGGATATAGATATTAGATTAGCCCTACAAGAAATACTAAAGTCAGGTTATTTTACCTCTGTTTCTTACAATTTGGACGAAAATGGGAATCTAGAACTCATATTTAAGCCCAACCCTATTGTAACAAATTATGAAGTTGAGATCTTAGGTGATGGATTGATCGACAAAGAAAATATTCGTTCGTCGATCAATTTAAACACAAATATCCCATTGAGACTAAATGATTTTCAAACCTCCATGAAAAACATTCAAGATTTGTACATAAAAAACGGTTACCAATTCGTTGATATATACTCCAATCTAAAAATGACTGGAGATGAAATCACCTTAGAGGCAACGGAGATAAACAATAAAGAATATTCATCCGAAACATTGGTTTTCATCGTTAAGGAATATTCTCTCTGGGATTTAGAATTAAGGGGAGAATTATCCCAACTGGATAAAGAAGACATAAAGAAAAGAATCGGTTTTGATTTTAGAAAAGACTGGAACAGTAAATTCTTCTTGCTTAGGCCCAACGCAAAAGAAACCTACCCAAGTTTTCAAAAGGTTCAGAACATATTCAACTCCTTAAATCAAATTCCGTTTTTCTCAGCCGATACTAATTTGCGCTTTGAGATAACCGAAATAGAGGAAAACAAAGGTGGAGAGTTATTACTTGTTTTAGAAGGTAACTTACGAAAAGTAGTTCCCCAAGAGCCGGTAATAGTGAACAAAATATCTTTTATTGGAAATGAAAGTTTAGAAGATTTTAGATTGAATGAGGTTGTAAATGAGTTTGTTCCATTAGGAGAATCAGTGAGTAATTTAGACCTTCTATACGCATACGATAATCTTCAAAAGGTTTATTACGACAACGGATACATTTATACATTAATTACCCCTAAATACCAAGATGAGGAGTTAATATTTGAAATAACAGAACCAAAGGTAGGAGACGTTGAAATAACTCAGGAAGCAACCGCTAAAACTAAACCATACATAGTTGAGTCTCTGGTGAAGATAAAACCAGGCGAAGTTTTTAACCAGCAAAAATTACAAGATACCTACACATCCTTCATGGGAACAGGATTTTTTAAAGACGTTAAAATACAGCGCCTACAGCAAGCCGAAGATGTTGTAGGTTTTAAGATAACCCCTATAGAAAGTGAAAAACTCGGAAAATTAACGGGAGGTGTCACTTGGAGCTTACCAGAAGGTCAAGAATGGTATCAAGGTTTTACGGGTCAACTTGAGGTTCAATGGTTGAACCCTTTAGGATACGGGCAAACATTTTCTCTTAACTCAGATTTGAATCCTTTGGGGAATTACTATTCTGTTGGATTTGATTACGATGTTATTAAGTTGGCTGGTAGCAACCTTGATTTAGGTGCTGGCATACATTATACGGTAAGTGAAGATGGAGAGTATTATTCGAACATTGGAGAAGATGCAACGAACTATCTATCATTATCTGTTGCTCCAAGATACAGTATACAAGACTTCTCTTATATAACAAGTTCTTTTACCTACAATAATTACACATTGATGGATGAAAGTAATCTTAATGTACTTTCTGGATCAGCGGGATATTTATACAACAGCTTAGACAGCCCTTTTAGGCCACATAAAGGTCAATATTTCCAAATAAACGGCATCGGTGGGGTTGAAACAAGCAATGCCAATTATTATATTGGTGCCAACACTGAAGGTAAATTGTTTTACAGTTTTTATAAATTCACTTTGGGAACGAGACTGAAACTGGGTACCGTCTATAATTCTAACATCGATTCTAACCTGCATTATCAATACAATGTGGGAGGAATGTACTCTGTAAGGACTTCTGATTTTTACGCACAGGAAGGAGAAAATGTGCTTTTATTCAACACTGAATTGGCCTACGAGCTTGCCACAGGTCAAGTTCCATTGGATCTTATTGCCTATTTTGATTACGGTAGTGCTCAAAATGACGTTAGTAACCTTATTGGGGACGGAATTTTGTCTTTTGGTGGCGGATTAAGGTTCACAGTTCCTTTATTGGGACAAATAGGCTTTGGGTATGGATGGAATGAGGCTTTACAAGGACAGGTCTGGTTTGGTTTCGGTCAAACCTTTTAAACTTACCTTCTTTTAAGGGGAATCTCTAGTTGAACGAAATTTCTAATATTTTTGAAAAGTTCAAAAAAAACTGGAAGAAGTATGTTTTTCAAAGTTTGTTGGCTACCATCACGATTTTTTTCATACTTTTGATTTTGAATGTTCAAGACAGGCCAATAATAGTCAGCTCTTTAGGGGCATCGACTTTTATAGTTTTTGCCATGCCACAAAGTATGGTTGCTAAGGCTAGAAACTTGGTGGGTGGGCATGCGGTAGGATTTATATGCGGAAGCATTTTTTCTTTTTTGCTTAACGGTAATTTTGTATTCTCTAATTTATCGTACGCCCTCGCGGTAGGTCTATCAATATTTCTTATGGTTGTCATAGATACAGAACATCCACCAGCTGCCGGTACGGCACTGAGTTTGAGTATAACGGGGTTTAGTTTAAATGCGGTTCTCTGCGTTTTTATAAGTGTGGCAATCTTGGCGGTTGCCCATCATTTTCTAAAACCTTATATGATAGACTTAATTTGACAAAAAACATAGGGTCTGATTTTATAGACCCTATGTTTTTTTAATCAATTTTTATCGAAGGCATCCCGTATGTATCTAACAATTATTCATTGAATTCTATGAGACCTAAATCTCCATCTTTTCTTTCATAAAGCACGCTGATAGCATCATTTTCTGGGTTTCTGAAAACGAAAAATGAATGACCTAAAAGTTGCATTTGTAACATTGCCTCTTCAACGTTCATAAGAGTTAGATCAAAATTTTTTGTTCTCACGATTTTGGGAGCATCGGGTTTTTCTTCACTCTCTGCTTCACTTTCTTCAGCTAAATCAAGATTTTTAATGTCAGGATTTTGAAGATTTTGTTCTATTTCCATTCGCACCTTTTTTTCCGCTCTGCTTTGTTCTTGTAAACGATTTTTTAGCTTTCTTATTTTTCTTTCCAAAGAATCTGTTACCTTATCAATAGCTTCATAAAGATCATTGTTTCTTTCTTCTACTTTTATGATCTTGCTTAAAGGTTTAATGTGGGTAGTTATTTCTACTTTGTATATACCCCTCTCTTTTGTGATTCTGACATCAGAGGGAGAGACGATATCGGAATGTTTTTTGAGCAGATGGTCTGGTTTACTCATCCTTTTTTCGATATAATTCTCTAAAGCTTCGGTAAGTTCTACTTCCTTTGTATAAACTTTATACTCCATCTAAATCACCTCCAGATTTGAATAGTTGCTATACTTATATTTCTATATTTTGGGGATAAACGTGAAATAATTGTTTTTATAAGAAAACTTATACTAATGTGGTGGGAGGGTTAACATAAATTTTGATGTCTCTAAAATGTGTTTTAAGCGCTGAGTATAAAAACTCATGATTTTTCTTTTTACTTTTTATAATGATTTGATACCTATAATTTCCTCTTAATTTGGAAATGATGGGTACAACTGGTCCTAATATTTCAAAATCATCCTGATTTTCAATTTTACCCAACTCTTCGACGATTTCATTTGCTTTAGCTTTTGCTTTATCAACAGAAGGGTTGTTCACTAAAATCAAAAACAAGGTTACAAATGGAGGATAACCGTATACTTTTCTTTGTTCGAGATCATTCTCGGCAATCAGGTCAAAATTATGATCGATTAAAGATTTATAAATATCATTTTCTGGTTGAAAACTTTGAATAATGACTTTGCCTTTTTCTTTCCTGCCAGATCTCCCAGCAACCTGCATGAGCAAAGAGGCTGTACTTTCTTGGGCGTTGTAGTCGGGGAAGTTGATATATCTGTCAGCGTCAAGAATGACTACTAAATCTAAATCTTGAATATCCAAACCTTTAGTGATCATCTTAGTCCCGACAACGATCTTTTTCCCAGGTTCTTTCATGAAATTGAAAGTGTTTCTTAAATCTTTGAATGTTTTTATAACTGTTCTATCAACCCTTACCAGAGGTTGTGAAGGGAACAACTTAGCCAATTCAGTCATAACCCGTTCCGTACCGAAACCTCTGGTTTGTAGCTTAAAGCCTCCACACTTTGGGCAAAAATTTGGTAATTCACTTTCCTTTCCACAGTAATGACATCTTAATTTTCTTTCTTTTTTATGAAAGGTTAATGAAACATCGCACTCATCACATTTGAATATATATCCGCAGTCGCTGCAAATTACATAATTGGCATATCCTCTCGTTGGTGTAAAAACAATTACTTTTTTGTTTTTTTTCAAAGAAATTTCTATATTTTCTACTACCTTTTTGCTGAATATCCAGTTGTATTTTTCATCTTTTTTCATATCAACTATTTGGACTTCAGGCATTTCGGTAAAATATCTTGTTTTTATTTTTTCAAGATAAAAGGTACCCGTTTTTGCCTTGTGTAGATCAACAACCCGTGGGGTAGCTGATGAAAGTATCAGTTGAATATCTTCTAAATCTTTTCTAAAACAAGCTGTATCTATTGCATCGTAACTAACATTTTCTATCTGATAGTAAGATTGATCATGTTCTTCGTCGATTATAATCATTTTTAAATCTTGCATGGGTATGAAAATAGCGCTTCTTGTTCCTATGACTAAATCTAATTCACCATTCACAGCTTTATACCAAGTTTGGACTCTTTCACTACTTGTAAGTCCAGAATGGTAAAACGCTGCATTGTAATTAGCAAATCGCTTTTTTAACCTGTTCATCAGCTCTGAGGTTAAGGAAATCTCTGGAACCAAAAGAAGTACTTTCCCGCCACTTTCCAAGATAGGTCTTGCCACCTCGAAAAATACTTCGGTTTTACCGCTCCCCGTAACCCCGTACAATAAATGTGGTTTATCAGGATTTAGCTGTATTGCCTCAACTGCTTGTCTCTGTTCATCATTTAAAGAAACTTCTGTATTTTCTTCTTCAGCCGTTGTGCTTTCTGATAATTCTATTATACCTTTTTTCCTTAAGGTGTTCAAAACGGTGGAACCTTTTTTCACAACACCTTGTGAGTACAGATCGCTTTCTAAGGTTTCACCGTTTATGGAGAGATAATTTATTACCTCTCTGGCAGATTTTGACACATTGAACTTCCACGTCTCTTTTAAGTCCATTTTTAGACTAACAAACTTATCTATTTTATTTGTAATTTCTTTTCTATATAGTTCTATCTCCATTAAATTTGAATCCAAATACTCTCTTAACTGCTTGTTGGCTTTTGAAGCATTATCAAAAGATTTTAAAAACTGCTTGTAAAAAATGGGTTTTTGAATAGGAGCTAAAGAACTTTTAGGTATAATTCTCAGTTTATAAATATCCGAAGAAAGAGGAGGAAAAAGCAATCTTGCAACCTCTCCAATAGGAGCCATAAATTTTGAGCTTACTTTTTCCATAAGTTTGATGTGATTCTCATTTAATAAACTTTTATTATCCAATGGAAATGCGATCTCTTTTATTTTGCTAAATTCGGTGCTTTCAGCTTCTTTGTAAATTAAGCCAGAAAGGAACTTACCTCTTAAATCAATAATAACCCTTTGACCTATCTCTAATTTTTTATCGCTTTTGTAGGTAAACCCATTAAAAATCATTTGCCCTATGGGGATTACTTCATAATAATACATCTAAATCCTCCAATTTCACTCGCTAACAAGTACAAGAAAACATTTACCTGGCATTTTCTCTATGGTATCAAAGCTTTCTCCAGTTAAGATGTCTCTGTAATTTCCGTACAAATCGTACTCAATTTCAATTTGTGAATCTTTAGAATTTAGTGCAATTATGACACTCTCTGATTGATAGCGTCTTTCATAAATTAGAACACTTTCATCGGTATACAGTACTGTATAATCACCTTTTCTTAAGGCATTACTTTCTTTTCTTAATTCAGCCAATTGGGAGTACAAATCTAAAATTTCCATATTCCACTTACTATCATCCCAATAAAATGGAACCCTGCAAAATGGATCTGTGGTCCCCGTCATACCTATTTCATCACCATAATATATTAGAGGAGATCCTATAAACGTCATTTGAAGAACAACAGCTAATTTCATTCGTTGTGTATCTTCACCGAGGGCCGTTAGTATTCTTTCAGTATCATGTGAACCTAAAAGGTTCCATAACCCATGCAACACTTGTGGTGGATATTTGTCTATGTATGCGTTAGTGGTATTAACAAAGTTAATAGCCCTTCCACCTTTGGCATATGCAATAGCCGCATCTCTGAAGATGTAATTCATAACCGAGTCGAAACTTGGATCTTCAAAATAAGAAGTGGCATCTCTCCAAAATTCTCCCACAACTAGGGCTTCTTGGTCTATGTTCTTAATATTCTCGTAAAGAGCTGACCAATAAGTTTCAGGGAGTTGATCGACCGCATCCATTCTCCATCCATCTATCCCAAAACTCATCCATTTACCAATTACCTGATTTATGTATGCCCTTACCTCGGGATTTTCATTGTTTAATTGAGGGAGATCAGCGTATCCATGCCAACCTTCGTAACTTTCTGTGGATTTTTTGATAGGAAACGATTTGATATAATACCAATCCAAATAATTGGATTTTTCTTGTTTGAGAAAGTTTTCTTTCATGGCGAAGAATTCAGTTCCAGTATGATTGAATACACCATCTAAGATTACTTTGATATCTGATTCATGTAACGCCTCTATCATATTAGAAAAGATCTCTTCGTTACCGAAAGAATCATCAATTTTTAAATAATCAGTTGTATCGTATTTATGGGGAGTTTGAGCTTCAAAAATGGGGTTGAAGTAGATCGCTTCTACCCCAATGTATTCTAAGTGGTCAATTGAATCAATGACCCCCCGAAGATCTCCACCATAAAAACCAAAAGAAAGAGAATTTCTGTTGTGAGGACCGTTCCAACTGTAGGTTCCTTCAGGATCATTTGAGGTATCACCATTTCTGAACCTATCAGGAAATATTTGATAATAGATCCTTCCTTTTGACCACGCTGGTATATCAAAATAAGAAATTATAGGATGGTTAAAGTCGAATTCAAAAAACTCTTCTGTTCCGTTGAAACCGTATATTATTTCTTCGTTATCGTGGATCAAAAATCTATACTTTAAAACTTCTGCTTCGGTAAATACGTGAAACCTATAAAGGATGGTATTATTGAACTCTAATACAGATTTTTGTATAGAGGATGCGTTAGCTTGTAGTTCAACGTCTTCAATATCATTTTTTTCGAATTCTATTGAAAGATATATTTCACCCTTTTGGACCGGATTTATATTTCTTCTTTCGTTATCGAAATAAACCTTTTTAATTGAGCCATCTCCAACTTTTGGAAAAACAAATGACTCTTGGACGGTGCGTACATTGAAGATTTCCCCGTTATAGGCTTGTACATCCTCGTTTGAAAAATCTATCGTTCTTTTTCCATCTACGATGAATTTATACAGGTATTCACCAGGTTCTAAATCAACCTTATAACGCCACAGTCCCGTGAAGCTTTTTTCCATGGCGATAGGTTCAAAATTGTTAAAACTTGCAACTAAATAAACAGAAGTAGCTTCTTTTGAGTATAAAAACGTGGTGCTGATTGAAAAAGAAACAAAAGCAAAAATAAGTATTATTACAACGAATAATACTTTCTTCATGAAAGTAACCCCCTAAAAGAAACGCAGTTTAATGGTTTTAGAAAATCTAAAAGCTTTAGGCTCAGCCTTGTAGCCCTTTTAAAATAAAATCTTATCATCTACCCATTTCAGTTTTCTGATCTTATACCTTATTAACTAACTGCTTCTACTTTTTCTATTACCTTCTTTGCTAAATTAACGTAAGAGCTCGTTACTTCAGGGGTTCCAAAATAAGCAACGGGTTTACCAGCATCCATGTTCTCCCTGACAGTTGAATCCAAAGGAATTTGAGCAAGTAATTCCAAATTGTATTTTTCTGCTAAAGCGCTTCCTCCACCTTCACCAAAAATGAAATGTTTAGTCTTACAATTTGGACAGATAAAATATGACATATTTTCAACTATACCGATAACTTGCTTATCCATTTTTATCACAAAATTAATAGCCCTTTCTACGTCGTCTTGTGAAACGATAGAAGGTGAAGTTACGATCAAAGCCCCCTTAATCTTTTCAACATTTTGGAAAACCGTCAGAGGTTCGTCTCCCGTACCTGGAGGTGCATCAATAATTAGATAGTCTAATTTACCCCAAGCGACATCACCAATAAATTGCATTATAGCACCTGTTTTTAAAGGGCCTCTCCAGATAACTGCATCATTATCGTTATCTAAGAATTGGGAAATAGAAATAACTTTTATTCCGTGTATTTCGGGGGGTAGTATTTCTCCTCCCACAGCAGATACTTTAGCTTCCCTACCGCCCAACATTCTTACTACATCCGGACCATGTAAATCAACATCCAAAATGCCTACTTTTTTGCCCTCTAGAGCCAAAGCTACTGCTAAATTCACCGCAACGGTAGTTTTTCCAACTCCTCCTTTACCACTCATAACCATAATAACGTTGTCGATATTTTCAAGTTTTCGAGAGACTTTCTCTTTTCTTTCCTTTAAGTTAGCCATTTTATTCCTCCCAAACAATTATTGTTTTTATATTTACTCAACAATCTTCACTTCGTGGGTAATCTCTGTGGAACCTCTAAATGTGGCGGTAGCACCACAATATTTTTCTTGTGAAAGTTGAGCGGCTCTTTCCAATCTATCTAGAGGTAGATCTTTCCCTTTAAATTCATAAATTATATGAATCTTCGTATATTTTTTGGGATGCTCTTCACTTCTTTCTGTTAATATTTTTAAATTC
This sequence comes from Petrotoga halophila DSM 16923, assembly GCF_002924615.1. NCBI lineage: Bacteria > Thermotogati > Thermotogota > Thermotogae > Petrotogales > Petrotogaceae > Petrotoga > Petrotoga halophila. The sequence continues at coordinate 9,371 of NZ_JALY01000179.1, forward strand.
AATTCATCGTACTTTACTTTCATTTTGTTCAAAATCGTTACTACATCTATTCCCGTACACCCACCTAAACCAGCAATTAAATACTCCATAGGTCTTGCAGCTGAATCATAACCGAGATTCTCTGGGGCTGCGTCCACATGAATATCATGACCAGAAGGTGTTTTCATGTAAAAATGACTACCGTGTGTATTTTGCAATAAAAATTCTGCCATTGTTAAAACCTCCATTTTATTATTATTTTCTGTTCTTCTGAGTTTAATTCTTTCTAGTATTACATTATATCATGAAAAAGTGATATATAAGTTGAAATTAAGTTTCTATAGGTTTTAATTTTGCCATGAAATGTCGTAGAATTTTTGGCTCATATGTGAATTCTAATCCCTTCAGCGAATTAGATATATCTTTTACGGCTAATAATCCTTCAGCAACGTAATCAAGGTGATTGTAAGTGTAGACTCTTCTTGGGATAGCTAATCTTAAAAATTCAAAAGGAGATTCAAGCTGTTCACCAGTCTGAGGATCACGTCCCATCATTAAAGACCCAATTTCTACACCATGAACTCCAGACTCTAAATAAAGTGCGTTTGCCAAAACTTGAGCCGGAAATTGGTAATAAGGTATGTGGGGAAGCATCTTTTTAGCATCGACAAAAACAGCATGCCCTCCAGTTGGATATTGAATTGATACTCCACCTTCTCTTAACCTATCTCCCAAGTATTTTACTTGTTTTATTCTATATTCCAAATAATCAAATTGAATTCCTTCTTTTAAACCTCTTGCCATGACTTCCATATCTCGACCGGCTAAACCACCGTATGTAGGGAATCCTTCTAAAGGAACAAGAGCTGCTTTTACTTGATTATACAGGGCTTCATCTTCTTTAATCCCGATTAATCCACCGATATTTACTATGGCGTCTTTTTTTGCACTCATGGTGAACCCATCGGCATAACTAAACATCTCTTTCACTATTTCTTCTATGGATTTTTCAAAATATTCTTTTTCTCTTTGCTTTATAAAATAAGCATTTTCAGTGTAACGAGCTGCATCTAGGAATACACGAATCCCATATTTATTGGCTATTTCACGGACTTCCCTTATGTTTTGCATAGAAACAGGCTGTCCGCCTGAACTGTTACAGGTTATAGTTATTATGATAAAAGCAATATTATTGCTTCCTTTCTCTAATATGAAGGATTCCAATTTTTCCAAGTCAAAATTTCCCTTAAAAGGATGATAGGCATCTGTATTAAAAGCATTTTCAATAACTAGATCGACAGGCCTGCCTTTAGCTAATTCGACGTGTGCCTTAGTTGTATCAAAATGCATGTTACTCAACACGTATTGACCAGGTTTTTTAATTAAAAGAGGGAATAAAACCTGTTCTGCTCCTCTACCTTGATGAGTTGGTACAAAATAGTTGTAATTAAAGATTTCTTTGCTTGTTTCCCATAAATGGTAGAAACTCTTACTTCCTGCATATGATTCGTCTCCCAACATCAATCCTGACCATTGATTATCGCTCATTGCGCCGGTACCGCTGTCGGTCAACAAATCAATGTACACTTCTTCTGATTTTAACGCAAATAAATTATATCCCGCCTTTTTTAAGGCTTCTTCTCTTTCTTTTTTTGAAATTTTTTTGATAGATTCCACCATCTTGATTTTAAAAGGTTCTGGGTTAGCTTTTTTCTCCATTTTTCTCCTCCTCCGTTGAATTTCTTCTGCTACTCATTTATTTTATCATATCTAATTTTTATCATCACTTGACGAAAGGGTATAAATATAGTATAATTTATCTTGTCGATGCAGGTGTAGCTTCAGTCGGTAGAGCGCCGCCTTGGTAAGGCGGAGGTCATGGGTTCGAGCCCCATCACCTGCTCCAGAAAATCAGTGCGGATATAGCTCAGCGGTAGAGCACTTGCTTGCCAAGCAAGGGGTCGTGGGTTCGAATCCCATTATCCGCTCCAAAACCCGGGTTAAACCCGGGTTTCATTTTCTGAAAGGAGAAAATCAATATGAGTTTTCAACTGACAGATGTTGAATCCGGGCACGTTTACTATGCACGTGAAGACACCAAATTCATTGATATAGCAAAAGAATTTGAAAAATCCACCAATAAAAAGGTTTTATACGTAAAATTCAACAATGACATTAAGGAATTGTTCAGCAGAGTGCCAAAAAGTGGAAGCATACAGTTTTGCGACATTACAACGGCAGATGGAGTGCGTATTTATAGGCGAGGACTCTTCTTTGTTTTGTATATTGCACTCAAAGAAATTAATCCAGAAGATAAGTTCTATGTGCATAATACTCTCAACGATGCTATGTATTGCGAATTTAAATCTGGAGAACCCTCGGAAAATTATTTATTGTTACTCGAAAATAAGATGAGAGAAATCGTTAAAAAAGATATAGTATTTGAAAAGAAAACCATCGATAAATTTGATGCTATAAAAATGTTTAAGGAGACAGGAGAAGAAGATAAAGCCTTACTTTTCAAATACCGAAAGAAAAGTACGGTTAATATATATTATGCTGGTAAATATTTTAACTATTTTTACGGATATCTTCCTTATTCAACAGGGTATGTCAATAAATTCAAATTGAAAAAAGTAGAAAAGGGTTTCGTTATAACTCATCCAACAAATCGCTTCCCAGACGACGTTCCGGATTATAAATATTCCCCAAAGTTATTTATAACTTTCGAAGAATACAAAAATTGGTTAGATATTATGGAAATACAAACCGTTGGAGAATTAAATTCCATAATCTCTCATGGTGCCGAAAGAGTAAGAGAGATCATTCGGGTAGCAGAAGTTTTACACGAAAAAAAATATGCACAAATAGCTGATGAAATAGTAAATAGAAAAAATATAAGATTGATAACGATAGCTGGTCCGTCCTCTTCAGGGAAAACTACAAGTGCCAAGAGAATCGCTTTGCATCTTAAAGTGCATGGGCTAAGACCTATTCCAATATCGTTGGATGACTTTTTCTTAGAAAGAGAGAAGACACCCCGAGATGAAAACGGTAATTACGATTTTGAGAGCATAAATGCGTTAGATTTAGAACTGTTCAATAACACAATGATTGATTTGATAAAGGGAAAAGAAGTTATACTCCCAAAATTTGACTTCAAAAGTGGTACAAGATTTTGGCGAGATGAAACTTTGAAAATAAAAGAAAATCAACCTATTATTATAGAAGGGATCCATGGTTTGAACGAGTTGTTAACCGCTTCTATTTCAAAGGAACAAAAGTTCAAAATCTATGTTAGTTCTTTAACTCAAATGAATTTAGACAGTATGGATAGAATTCCTACAACGGATACTAGACTTATAAGAAGGTTAGTGAGAGATTATTACTTTAGAGGTTATTCTGCCGAAGATACATTAAAAATTTGGCCTTCGGTTGTAAGAGGTGAACATAAAAACATATTTCCTTTTCAAGATGAGGCTGACATTATGTTCAATTCACACCTAGTTTACGAACTTTCTGTGTTGAAGTTATTTGCCGAGCCACTATTGCTAACTATTGATAACTCTCATCCGGAATATACAGAAGCTAAAAGATTACTAAGGTTTTTGGATTACTTTCTACCAATCACGGAGCTCGACGAAATACCCAAAACTTCAATAATAAGAGAATTTATAGGCAAAAGTGCTTTTAGATATTGATTTAGATAAAAAATGTGGGCGGCTGTATTTTAAAAAATTTTGAATTCTAGAAATTCTGTTTATGCTTATATTGTATCATCAAATATCATAGAAGACAGTAATACGTTAAAAAAGGAGACATGTGATTTGCATGTCTCCTTTTTCTTAAGTGCGCCCAGCATGGGCAATAGCTAAGCGGTGAAAGTCCGTTGTGGGCCAGGTAGCGGGAACCACTAGTCGAAGGCAAGGGTGTCCATTGTGAGGTGGAATCTGAAGGAAGCCCAAGGCAAAGTCCCGGTCCGATGAACAAAAACCAGATACAAGGCTAAGTGGAGTGGACGAGTTTGCTTTACAAAACGAAGTCCAATAGCTATCCAGAACTTCACGGAGTAAATCTGGCGGATAGATGGGATGAAAGTTATTGCACTTACCTGGGGAGATCTCAAGAATATGCTGTTAAGGCAACCCATACAGCAATGTATGGCTGAATCTTGAGAAGTCAGCAGAAGTCATAGTACTCATTGGAAGATGAGGAAGGACTGAACAACAGGAGGTTTCGAATCTTGAAAGATGCGAAGGGACACGGGAAAAGCATACAACTTCGATTAGAAGGTTTCCTACATGAAGATAAGGGAGAGCCTGAAAATAATGTAGAAGCGCCTAGTATAACTTCTACGTCTGAAAGAGGAAGAAACGATGATAAAGTATACAGTGAAGGGATGCTTGAAAAGATATTATCCAAGGATAATATGAATAAAGCATACAAGAAGGTAAAGGCCAACAAAGGAGCCCCTGGAATAGATAGGATGAAAGTAGAAGAACTCTTTGGATATCTCAGACAACATGGAGAAGAATTAAGGCAAGAGCTCCTTGAAGGAAGGTTCACCCCGAACCCGGTAAGGAGAAAAAAGATACCGAAACCGGATGGAGGGGAAAGACTACTAGGCATACCAACAGCAATAGACAGAGTAATCCAACAATCCATAGCCCAGGTACTAATACCGATTTATGAAAAGAAATTTGTAGACAACAGCTATGGATTCAGACCATTACGAGATGCAAAACAAGCCATACGAAAAAGCAAAGAATACCTAAACGAAGGGCACACATGGATAGTGGATATAGACTTAGAACGCTACTTTGACACAGTCAACCACGACAAACTGATGAGGATAATATCAAAAGACGTAAAAGATGGCAGAGTGATATCCCTGATAAGGAAATACCTCAAAAGTGGGGTAATGACAAATGGGGTAGTAATAGAAACAGAAGAAGGGACTCCACAAGGGGGACCGCTATCCCCATTACTAAGCAACATAATGCTCCACGAACTTGACGTAGAACTAACAAAAAGGGGACACAAGTTTTGCAGGTATGCAGACGATTGCAACATATACGTGAAAAGCGAGAAATCTGCGTACAGGGTGATGGAAAGTATAACAAGGTTCATAGAAAAGAAGTTAAAGTTAAAAGTGAACAGGAAGAAAAGCAAAGTAGTCAGGCCTTGGGAACTCAAATACTTAGGGTTCTCCTTCTACGTAAAAGAAGAGAAATACGAAATCAGAGTGCATGGAAAATCCATCAAAGAATTCAAAAAGAAGCTAAAAGGGGAAACGAAAAGAAGCAGTGGAAGGAGCATGACATACAGGCTGTCAAGGATAAAACAAATAATAACAGGATGGATAAACTACTATGGAATAGCAAACATGAAATCGGCAGCCAAAAGTCTTGATGGATGGCTTAGAAGGAGAATTAGGATGTGTATCTGGAAAGGATGGAAGAAAATCAAAACAAGGTATAAAAACTTAGTCAAATTAGGGCTAAACACTAACAAAGCATGGAGATATGCAAATACAAGAAAAGGCTATTGGAGAATCGCCAACAGCCCAATACTTTCAAGAACACTAACTAATAAACACCTTAAGCAAATAGGGTTAACTTCGATCCTGGAAACGTATAACCTAAAACATCAATTCTGTTGAACCGCCGTATACCGAACGGTACGTACGGTGGTGTGGGAGGACGGTAGATAAATTAATTATCTACCTCCTACCCGATTGATTAACCTTTTACAGAACCTTGTGTTAATCCTCCTATTATCCATTTTTGGAGAGACAAAAATAGAACTACCATAGGAATGGCTCCCAATAGCGACGCTGCGGTGAACAATCCCCATTCTGTTTCGTAAGGTCCTGTCGAGAAGGTTTGCAATCCCACGGCATAGGTATAATTCGCTTCGCTTTGTAAAACTATCCTTGCCATGACAAACTCGTTGAATATGTTCATGAAGGTAAGTATCGTAACGACCGCTATTATGGGCAAAGATAGAGGCAAAACGATCCTCCAAAAGGTTTGAAACCTCGTAGCACCGTCTATCATTGCGGATTCTTCCAAAGAGTCTGGAATGGTGTCGTAGTAACCTTTGAACAACCACATGTTGTAGGCAATTCCTCCCATGTATGCAAAGATCAATCCATCCAAGGAATCCAAACCAAATACTCCAAAGTAATCACCCATAAATTTCAATATGCCATAAATTGCTATCATAAACATTATTCCTGGGAACATCTGAATTATCATCAAGAAGAATAATCCCTGCTTTCTTCCTACAAATCTCATCCTTGAAAAAGGATACGCTGCAACCGAGGTTATTAGAACCGTGAATACTGAGGTTATACCAGCTACTATTATGGAATTTATGAGCCAACGCAGGAAAGGTTTTCTTATTTTTGCTGACCAATCTTCTTGCAACAAATAAAGATTTTTATCAATGTTCCTAAGTTTGGACTTTAACTCTGAGTAATCTGTGTAATTTGATAGATCGCTAACTATCCTTGAGGCGCGGGCTATATCGGCTGAAGCTTTCCCGTATTGCGTATTGTAAAGTGTTTCAATCTCAGAAAGTGGTTCAATAGTGGTCACGTTACCGCCTTGATTCAAAGTGAGATATTCATTGAGATTTGTTTTAAATATATTAAGGTCTTCTTCCATTTGATTTTGGATAACCGTTAAGGTTTCTCTTCCAGTGTCGAATCTTTGCTTTGATTCCAACAGATTGTTGTACCAATTCATTAATACGTATCTGTCACGATCGGGATTGAAATATGGATAATAATTAGAATTCATGAAAGATGCGTAGTTCGTTGATTCAAAGTTGTTAGATATTTCTTGATTGGTACTTTCCAAATAAACTAACAAAAAAGGAAGGTTTTGTATCTTTTCTAAGTTACTCAAGATTTCTTCATTTTTTTGTCTGAGTTTGGTAAGGGTTGTTTGAATTTCGTTCTTTTGTTCTCTTAAAGTATTTAACTGGGTACTGTATTGGGCTAATTGCTGAGTATTTGAACTATATTGTGATGTTAATGGGAGCAATTCGTCTATGTTTTCAGACAATTTTAAAGTCGAACTTTTTGCTGCTTGATAGCTGGGTAAAATTGATGTTGAATCTTTTATGGCGTATATTTTTGTGAAGTTATCGTTTAAAAATTGATAGACTTCAGTGAAAAGTGCGAGGGTTTCTACAAATCCATTTTCTATGAACTTGTCTATAGAATTCAAATCTTTGTAAGCAGAAGGAATGACCTGATAAAATTTTTGAACGTTATCGTAAAAAGATTTATCTTCCCCAAAGAATGGTGTCTTTCCTTCCACATTCGTTAAGTCTTGTCCACTTAATATGTTATAAGCAGCATTTAACCGCTCTTTTTCGACTATGAATATATCAAAAAGCGCAGATAGGCTGTTGTATATTTCATTGTTTTGCCTTTCTAAAAGGGCTTGTTGTGAAGTGATTTGGGATATTTGTGAATTTATATCGTTTAATTCTGCTTCTAATTGAGATACTTGGCTTATTGACTCGCCATATAATTCTTTAGCCTGTATTTGAATATCATTTTGGATATTTTCTATTTCTGTTTCAATTGAATCCCATCTTTCTGCCATGGATGAAATGCTCTCTTCAAAGTTTTGAGCTTCGGGCTCCTCTTTCACCCATCTCCTATACGTTCTTATCCTCCAAGCAGAAGTTTTCAGAGGTATTTGTAGTATCGTATTTACCGTTTCTATATAATATTCGCTATCTTTATTCAAAGAACTATTTTCCAAGTTAGTTATTATTTCTTTTCTCTGAGTAAAATACTCACTTAACAACATTTGCAATTGTGTAGTGTCAGCGTCTATGCCCATGCTTTGGGATAAATTTAATATTGTGTTTAACTCTTCTTGGAAGGTTTGATAATCTTCATTCCTTATGTTGTTTATCTCGTTATAAAACTGGTCTTTATACCGAGTTTCATAAATTGTGAATATCTCATCATACGAATTTTCCAAATCTTCGAAATTGTTTTGGGTCTCTGCAAAGTATTCTTCTAAACTGGTTATGTACTTCGTTGCTTTGCTTTGTGCTTCCGCTGTAGACAGTCCACTGTATTCTCCGATGTACGAGCTAAGAGAATTGAGTTCGTTTATTAACTCTGGTACATTTGGAGTTTGAAGTATTAAATCCTTATAATTATTTATAGTTAATCTGTTTGAAAACAATTTTGGTGAAAAGGCTGCATTATCTCTTCTTATCGATGTAGAGATCAACCACACAAGAGGAAATAGTATTACTACGACACAGATTATTAATATGATATGCCTTAAAGTGTAATTTTTCTTTTCGATCATGGCCATTATCTACTCACCTCTTCAAATGAACCAGAGAATCTAAAGTTAAAGTAGCTAAATACTGCTATTATTGCAAATATGATCATCGAAATAGCAGAAGCAAATCCAAAGTCTTGCCCCTGTGATCCTTCAAAGGCTAATTTATATACGTATGAGATCAATATGTCTGTTGAACCTGCCGGTGTATTCGTTCCTGCCATTGCTGGTCCGCCACCTGTAAGCAGATAGATTAATGTAAAATTGTTAAAATTAAAGGCAAAACTCATAACCAGTAATGGAGCAACAGCGACCATCAAAAGCGGTAACGTTATCTGTCTGAACTGTTTCCATCTGGTTGCACCATCTATAACGGCTGCTTCGTATAATTCCCCTGGAATACTTTGTAAGGCACCGAGGTTTATAGTCATCATGTAAGGAAATCCCAGCCAGGTGTTCGTTATCAATATCGCCACTTTTGCCCAAAATGGATCGTTCAGCCATTTTACGGGTTCTATCCCTATGTTTCCAAGTATGAATCTGTTGATAATCCCGTACGTTTCGTTGAAAAATCCATTTCTCCAAACCAGAACTGAAATAAAGGCAGGTATCGCCCATGGAATTATTAGTAAAGTTCGGTACACTACTTTTCCTTTAAGGTTTACATCGTTTAGCACAAGTGCAAATGCCAGTCCGACTACGAAAGTGAGAAGAACACTTAAACCTGCGTAGGCAAAAGTCCAACCAAAAATTTTAAAAAATGGTCCAGAGATTCGTGGATCGGTTATTATTTTTGCAAAGTTTTCCCCACCTATATAGTCTTTGTATCCTATTAATCTGTACAATTCTCCATTCTCATTGTAATCCCAAAAGGCTGAGTCTCTTTCAACTAATTCTTTGTTGGTAAGAGTGTTCACCACAACTGTTTTGTATATCTCTCTTTCTCCGTCAACTATAACCTTAACCGATGTGTCGTAAACTCTGTAGGCTTCTGAAAATTTTTTGAATATTGTTGAACTAGAGAGACGGAAGTTTTGATCCCCCAACACCAAATTTAAAGACTTCAAATAATTTTGCCTCAATACAGAGTTGTAAAATGCTGAATTTGTAGAGGTAAGAGGATCAACAGGAGAGTAGAAATACGCGTATCTAATTCCTCCATCTTTTTCAATGGCTATTATTGAATCACTGCCATTGGTTCCTAAACTCTCAGTAGGGCGTATTAGTGTGTAAGTTGTATCGTTTATGTTTACTTCGTCGTTTTCGACTGGGAACAATTCCGATTCGGCGTATATTAGGTTACCTCTTGAATCGTACTCTAAAGTTACCGGTTTTTCGGATAAATACATATTTTTATCGTCATATAAAAGTAATAAAAAGTCTTCAGTTGGTTTGTATTGTTCATCATATCTGACGAATACTTTGAAATCATAGGTTTTTGGGTCTTCTGGCTCAAAGTAGTACGTTGGATCTGTGAGGAGAGTATCTATAGCGTTAGTTCTAGTGAATAAATGTCCTGTGCCATAATTGGTGAATGAGGTATCTATTGTATAATAAATTGGATATATAGTTAAAATGAAGAGAAAAAACAGAGCAGGTAACGTATACCTGTATGGATAAGCTTTTTTAGAAAAAATCGCCCAATCCGTTAAGACGAGAAAAATACTTATAACTACGCCTAATCCATAGTTGGCAAGTATGAATAAAAGAAGTATTGCCCATACAAGAAGTGCATTCAATACCCCAATGAATATCCATATTAAAAAAGTAGTGAACTTATTCATGAGCTGCCCCTCCCAAAAATTTTAGCTTTAAAAAAAGGAGAGGGAGTTGCCCTCCCCTTCTTGTTGGTTAAACTTGTTATTTTTTAATCTTAAAAGATCAATTAAAGGTATATAAATTACAAAGCAGCTTTTATCTTCGATACGGCATCGTTTAGAGCATCTTCTGGTGTTTGTGTTCCGTTTATAATGTTGTTTAGAGCATCATTCATAGGTTGCCAAACCGATTGCATTGCGGGTATGTTAGGCATTGGTTCTCCACCTGCTGCACTTTCTGTGAAGGCAGCAACTATGTCAGCAGGAACTGGACCGCCTTGTTCCTCGATTATCTGAGAAACATCATTCCTTGCCGGCAATCTTGGATCAGCGATATAGAATTGATATATTCCTTCAGCTGTTGCTAAGTAATTAATAATGAACTCCATCGCGAACGCCTTATTTTCTGATCTAGAATTGATCATCAAACCTTGTACACCAACAAAAGGTTTCATTGATTTACCTGGCTCAACTTCTATGCTTGTTAATGGGACTACTCCGAAGTCTATACCTGCATCCAAATAAGCTTTTACGGCCCATGGACCGTTTATTATCATAGCAGCCAAACCGTCCATGAACATGGAATCCATAATATTGTAGTTCATACCTTGTGGCATTATCCCTTCGTCGAAGAAACTCTTCAAAAGATATCCGGCCTTTATGGCTCCTTCATTGTTCAATCCAAGATCGGTTATATCGTAACCAGTTTGAGGATTGTATCCAAACACATATGCACCGTATCCGCTAAAGAAACCATAAACATGATAAAAATCATTTGCAGTAACAGAAAATCCAACCGTTTCATCCGTGGTAAACTCTTTTGCTAAGGCCTTTAGCTCGTCTATACTTGTTGGAACTTCTTCATCGCTTACATAATCACGGTTATAGAATAATCCAACTGCTTCAATGGCGTAGGGCAATCCATACAACTTGCCTTCATAGGTGAACGCTTGAATTCCTGATGGAGCAAATTTGTCAAGTTCAATGGCAGATTTTGGAATAGGTTCAAGTAATCCATTTAATGCTAATTCTCCAACCCAATCGTGAGCTCCAACTATTATATCTGGGCCTTCTCCTGCCTGTGCTGCGGTTAAGAATTTTGACTTGATATCGCCGAAAGTAACCATTTGGACATCAACGTTTATGCCTGTATCCCTGGTAAACTCCTGACCGATTCTTTTCATGAAGTCAACTTGTTTTTCAGAAGACCACACGGTTAACGTTTGTGAAAATAGTGAAAGTACTCCTACCAACAATACCAAAGTTAAAATTAAGCCTTTTTTCATCTTGATACCCCCTCGTTTAATATTTTTTCTTTATGGAAACGTTTTTACTAAACTAATTATAACAAATAAGGGTACAATTTCAAATCATGATTTTTGGTGATTAAATCCGATTATAGGTGATTATCGAGAATTATTTCCGATTACGAGCAAAAATTACAGTTTTTCAACATTTTTCTCAAAAATTTAAATAGGATAGATGACGGTATCTTCATTTTGAAAGCTTTCCGCCAGGTTTAGATCGATTTTAAGAGAACGAACATATTTATCTTTCAAGAATTTTTTACCAACTTCTTTGAATAAAACGTAGGTCAATAAGTCTTCTTCATTTTGAGCTAATATTCCTATTTCTTTTTTTGCTTTTTCTAATTCAGGTTCCAAATCATCTGCTGGTCTATGGTCGATGTGTTTCTCATTGCCCAAAGCTAATTTATATAATGCTTGGTCTACTGGGGCAGGA